>NZ_CANQLZ010000005.1 GCF_947624825.1 uncultured Acinetobacter sp. | reverse complement strand
GACAATTTTATATACTCCATAAACCCTTTAAATTAATTAGGTGGTTTATGTCGCACTTCAAGTTTTACTCTGCCCAGATTAAAAGATATAAAAGCAAATTTTTAACAATTCTTTATACTTAATGGCTTATTTAGCGCTTAAATAAAATTAACAACCACTCTTTTTTAATTAAAGTTTGATTGTAATATGATTAGGATTATTTTCAAAAATGATATTTAACTGCCTTAATAGTTCAGGCTGTTGTTTTAAAGCATGTTGAACTCTTAAATAACTCATTAAAACATGCTCTGGATACAGACTCATTAAGTTGTCTGCCTCATGGTGACGATCAGTCAATCTATAAACATAATATTTGGCAAAGCTTAATACAGGAACACTTGCATATTGCTCTTCCCAAGCCATAATATGTTGTTCAGTATCGTTGTAATCAGGCGAAGACTGTAACATTTGCTGTTCAAACCATAAATAAAACACATCTTCATGAAATTGTTCAAGCAATAAATGTTCAGCTAAATTGGTTGCATAAGACTGCATATCCTCTAAACGTACTAATAGCTTCAGCCATAATCGTTTCACCTCAGAGGTTTTCTGCTCAATTTCAGGCAACAAGTCCATATAACGCTGTTTAAGATGGTTTAAGTCATCTGGATTAGCTTGCTCAAATTGCTGTAATAATTGTTCTAGCCAAACAATTTTACTTGGGGTGGGTAGATGTCCATATTGGGTAGCGCGTAAATACGCCCAAGGAAACTGTAAAGCAAACTTCGCCCATAAAACATTAAGACGTTTTTGATAAGCTTGTGCTACATCTTCTAACCATGGCGATAGCGCATGTTGATGTAAAAATTCTAGGTGTGTCAGTGCTTGTTGGGCATCTTTTTCGGCCAAATAGATTTCAATACGTTGTAATTCAGCCAACTCAAAGGCAATGCTATGCGTGTAATTAAGTGCCAACAAGGCTTTTTTAGGCTGACCTTGCATGTTCGCTAGACGTGCATCCATCACACCTTGTAACAAGGTAGAGTGTTGAAATACCCGCTGAATAAAGTCTTGTTGATCACGTCCTGCATCTAATAACCAAATCACAGCCAATTGTTCATAAGGATGCAGATTCTTAAAATTAAATACATTGTCACGCTGACGCTTTGCACGGCTTAAATAGCGCTTCAATATATACCAACAACTTTGTGCCACTAAACTTAACACCGCCAAAGCGATAAACAATGCCCAGACATTGGTTTGAAGTTGCCAATCACGCCAATAAATATACACATAGCCCACACCATGCCCATAACTAAGCAGCGTTAACAGCGCAAAAATGATCAAGCTCATCAAGGCATAGGCAATTAAAATGTGGCGCATAACTTATCTCAATAAGGCTCTTGTAGTCAGTGCAGGCGTGGATAAATGATGAATAGCCTTGGCTTTTTCAATATGCATCATCAGCTGCTTGGCTTTTTGATCAGGTAAACCAGTTAAAATGCTAATCACTGCGTTCATTTCTTGTTGATAAGCAAGGTACTGACCTTGTAGCAATAATTGACGTGCCAACAGTAAATGTAATTGTGCTTCTTTGAGTACAAATTGGCGTTGCATAAATACTGTTGATGGTTGTTCTACTTGTTCAAGCTTGAACCATTTTTGCCAAAATGCAGCCTCTTTTTCATGCGGCACGGCTAAATTTTGTTGACCAATCTCTGTATTGAGCATCACGTCAAGCTGCTGTAGCGCTTGATTAAACTGTTGCTGTTGTGCGTGTTTGGCGTTTACAAATTTTTGAATATCTTGACGATCTTGAATAATTGCAGCAGCCAAAGCAGCTTGTAAACTCTCAGCAAGGCTCGATTGCTTGAGATCAGCATCTAAATGACTCAGTTTTTCTAAAGCATAAGCATACTGCTGCTGTTTTAAAGCAAATTCAATTAAATCCAATTGCTGCTGTATCAACACCACAGGGTGAATATCTTGCACGTCATCATGGGGTACAGTTGCAGGTGGCTGTTGCAGATTACTGCGTTTAAGCGCCACCAAACGATCGTTCAGGTTAGCATTTTGCTGCTCAGCTTGATGGAGTTTTTGCTGTAATTGAGTTTGCGCTTGATTGAGCTGAATCAAATCATAACTGAGCTTGGCAAGCCATGCGAAAAGCAAAATCGTGGCTAAGATCAAGATTTTTTTCATGCTTTTCCTTTCTCAAGCGCAAGGTGTGCCAAAATTGCGGCGGGATGTAGAGTGTCTAACAAAGTAATTTGGAAATCAGCCTGTTGCAGTTGACGGTCTTGCTGCATAAGCTGTGCAACCCGTGTGCCAAGCACCATATAGTGCGCATTTTTTATAATTTCAGGTTGATTTTGCCACAATGCTTGCCAATTTAACCAACTTGCTTCGCTACTGATTAATACGCTATAAGGCAAATTTTCCTGTATTTTTTTGGCAAGTAAAGGGATCAACGCCTGACAAATCGGCGGACATTGGCGCCGATACAAGACAAAATTCAGAATATGCATGGCCTGCGCTTGCAATTGTTGCATCATAAATTGCCGCCCGCCCTCACCACGCCAAAAAGCAATGCAACTGCCTTGTGGCAGATTTTGCAAACATGGTAGTTGCAACATCCCTTCTGAGGTTTCAATCTCAGGAATCAACGCTTGAATTCCATATTTTGCCAAGACTTGCGCAGTCTTAAGCCCCACAGCAATCCACTGAATATGGCTCAATTGTTCAAGTTGAATGCCTGTTTGTTGCAAGTATTGCATGCCAAGCTCAACCGCAGTTGGACTGACCACCACAATCACTTGAGCACTGGGTAACTTCTGATAAAGGTCATAGAGTTCTGCACTCAACTGCATTGCCTCTAACTCAAGTAAAGGCAGCTCAAATACACTGAGCTGTTGATTAGACAATGCCGCAGTCAACGCTGCGGCACGATCTTGGGGGCGAGTATTGACAAATAACATATTATTTTTGATATAAAGCTTGGAGTAACTCACCTGCACCTTGTGCCAAAAGTTGTTTGGCAAGCTCAACACCTAAAGCTTCGGCCTGTTGTGGCAGACCTTGTACTTGGGATTTAAGTAAGGTTGCACCATCAACACTACCTACACGACCTTCAAGCTGAATTTGTCCATCTGTCAAGGTAGCATAGCCTGCAATCGGGACTTGGCAGCCACCTTCTAAATAGGCATTAAAGGCACGCTCTGCACGTACACAAACATTGGTTTCATCATGCATAAGCGGTAAAATTAAATCTAAAACAGCTTGATCATTGCTGCGGCATTCTAAACCTAAAGCACCCTGACCAACTGCCGGCAAGCTGACTTGGGCATCTAAAGTATGACGAATACGCTCAGGCATCTCTAAACGCTTTAAACCCGCGCTGGCTAAAATAATCGCATCATAAAGACCTGCATCAAGTTTAGATAAGCGCGTACCTACGTTGCCACGTAAATCTAAAATCTCTAAATCAGGACGTGCTTGTAGGATCTGACATTTACGACGCAAGCTTGAGGTACCAACTTTGGCGCCTTGCGGTAACTCGGCAAAACTTGCATAAGTATTCGACACAAAGGCATCGAGCGGATCTTCACGCTCACACATCACAGCAAGTTCTAAACCTTCAGGCAGTGCCATCGGTACATCCTTCATTGAATGTACCGCCAAGTCAGCACGACCATCTAATAAAGCTGCTTCTAACTCTTTAACAAATAAACCTTTACCACCAATTTTTGCCAATGGGGTATCTAAAATTTTGTCGCCCTGAGTGACAAAGGTCAACAACTCAACTTTTAAATCTGCATGTAAGCTTTCTAAACGTGCACGAATGTGTTCCGCCTGCCAAAGTGCAAGCGGGCTTTGTCGAGTGGCAATTTTCAGGGTTTTCATAGGCTATGACATCATCTTTGCAATATGCTTAAACTTAACCTGATCCCTTAAAAATGCAAGTGCTTTTAGAGTTTTTGAATTCGCTCACGTAAGTTTGGCAAATGCCGACGGCTCACCGCAAGACGTTCATCTAACTCACGACAGCGCACTTGATACTGCCCTGCGCCTAAGACTTCTAAGCCATCTAAATACGCCACAGCCACCAAAGCGTTGCGATGAATACGAATAAATTGCTCGGGAAATTCTTGCTCTAAATCTTTTAAAGTTTCATCAATTAAAACACTGCCATTTTTATGGCGCACCGTGACATATTTTTGATCGGCTAAAAAATAATAAATATTTTCGATGGGAATTAATTCCACACCACGATAGGTTTTCGCAGCAATCTGCTGACGCGTTACTTTGATTTCGTCCATATCTTCTTGTTGTTTTAAAGCGCTCAATTGAGCTTGGTTAATTTTAGTTAGCCGCCCTAAAACCTGTTGCAATTCCTGTTGCATAATCGGTTTTAATAAGTAGCCATCTGCCATACGAAATGCTTCAAGTGCATGTTCGTCATACGCTGTACAAAACACAATCGCGGGCATTGGGTCAAGCTGCCGCAAATGTTCTGCACAGGTTAAACCATCCATTTCAGGCATTTGAATATCAAGTAATACGACATCCGGTTGATGGAATTCAGTCAGTTCAATGGCTTGCTGACCATGACTTGCCACTGCCACCACATGGTGTCCAAGCTGCTCCACCAATCGTGACAGACGTTGGGTTGCCAAAGCTTCATCGTCACAAATTAGGATGTCCATGTGTCCTCCTTTTATCCAAAAAATCAAAGTTTTGTGTGGCTGTTGTTGTTATTTATAAAGATATTGTACCACTGTAGTAAATATTCCATCGCCTGCATAGCTTTGAAATGTTACCTTTTCCCCAAAATAGGCTTGCAAACGCTGTTTAACATTATCTAGCGCAATCCCATTACCACGTGTTGTGTTTAAATCATCAGCCAAAGAAGGATTGCTAATAATAATATTGACTTGGTTGTCTAAAATCTCAATTAAAATAGTAATTTGACTTGGTTGAATAATTTTTTCCACCCCATGTGCAATGCTATTTTCAAGCAAAGGCTGTAGGGTCAATAATGGAATTTTAGCTTCACGCGCACGTTCTAAATGTACAAATTTCCACTCTACATTTAAACGCTCCCCCAAACGTACTTTTTCAATGGCTAAATAACGTCGACACAATTCAATTTCATCATGCAAGCTCACTAATTTTAATTCTTGTAAACTGGCGCGAAACAAACGCGATAAATCTAGCAGCATTTGTTCAGCTTTGTCAGGATCAATACTAATTAAACTCAAGACATTGTTAAGACTATTAAATAAAAAATGCGGTTGAATACGTGCTTGTAAGGCCTGAATACGTGCTTTGAGTTCGCTTTGTTGCTGTCTGGACCATTGCTCACGTAAAAAAACATAACGAAAACAGAATAAACCCAACAATACTCCATAACTTAAATGCAGGCTCAACCCCTCAAACAATATGCCAATGGAAAAATATTCTAAATTCCAATAACTGCCCCAATACATTAAAAAATTAATGCTGATACTGGTGAGCACCACCAATACTTGTAATAAAAAAAAGCCTGTAATTAAGTTTTGGCTTAAAGAAAAATGCTTGAGCTTAGGCTGAAATTTTTCAAAACAAGCCACAAAGCTTAGCAGTACCCAATTGATATATAAGGCATATTCTAATAAACGCAAACCACTTAAATTGCTCCAACCACGTGCTTCGGCAAGACTTAACAGCATGGCTAAAATATTACTGGCAATAAATAATTCAATTAGATGTTGCCAACGGGTATTTTTAGTAAAAAAATAAGTAAATTGCGTTTTATCTGACGCAGACACAACAGTTTCAGCCGCTTGTGTATGAGCAAGCCTTTTTGAATTTGTTATACTCGTTGTTAAATCACTGCTTTTTTTGTTGAGCCGACATGACCACATCTTCTAATTCCTCAAATTCACAAGCCCAAACTTCAGGCATGTGGGGCGGCCGCTTCGCTGAAGCGACTGACGCATTCGTTGCAGAATTTACCGCATCTGTACAGTTTGACCAACGTTTTTATCAACAAGATATTGCCGGTTCAATCGCACATGCGACCATGCTTGCTAAAGTGGGTGTACTCACGGAACAAGAATGCCACGACATTGTAAATGGTTTAACCCAAATTAAAGCTGAAATTGAAGCGGGTCAGTTTGAATGGCGCATTGATCTTGAAGATGTGCACATGAATATTGAATCACGTTTAACCCAACGTATTGGTATTGCAGGTAAAAAATTACATACCGGTCGCAGCCGTAATGACCAAGTAGCAACTGACATTCGTTTATATGTACGTGATGAAATTGACGCGATTTTAGTTTTATTACAAAAATTACAAAAAGGCATTTTAGGCTTAGCAGCTAAAAACACGACTACCATTATGCCGGGTTTTACTCATTTACAAACCGCTCAACCAGTGACGTTTGGTCACCACCTACTTGCATGGTTTGAAATGCTGGTACGTGACTCAGAGCGTTTAATTGACTGCCGTAAACGTGTTAATCGTATGCCACTTGGTTCTGCTGCCCTTGCAGGCACCACTTACCCAATTGATCGTGCTTATACCGCTGAACTTTTAGGTTTTGAAGCAGTATGCGAAAACTCTCTTGATGCTGTGTCTGATCGTGACTTTGCTATTGAATTTAATGCCGCAGCATCGTTAATTATGATGCACTTATCACGTATGTCAGAAGAATTGATTCTTTGGACATCTGCACAATTTAAGTTTGTGAATATTCCTGACCGCTTCTGTACTGGTTCTTCAATCATGCCACAGAAGAAAAACCCAGATGTACCTGAATTAGTACGTGGTAAGACTGGTCGTGTCTATGGCGATTTAATGAGTTTATTAACACTCATGAAAGGTCAACCACTTGCTTACAACAAAGACAACCAAGAAGACAAAGAACCATTGTTTGATGCCATTGATACCGTACGCGGTTCGCTCATGGCATTTGCAGATATGATTCCTGCTCTTGTGCCAAATATTGCAGAGATGCGTGAAGCAGCACTGCGTGGTTTCTCAACTGCAACTGACCTTGCAGATTACCTAGTGAAAAATGGCGTGGCATTCCGTGATGCGCATGAAATTGTTGGTAAAGCCGTTGCACTTGGTGTTCAAGAGTCTAAAGACTTATCTGAATTAAGCCTTGAGCAATTACAACAATTCTCAGACTTAATCCAAGCAGATGTGTTTGAAAAAGCCTTAACCTTAGAAGCTTCTGTCAATGCACGTAACCATATTGGTGGTACAGCGCCTGCACAAGTAGAAGCTGCCATTGCGCGTGCGCATGAGCGTTTAGCGCAGTTATACGCTTAAAATTTTCATATTCACTGGAGCTGTACCATGTCTCGCCAAGTATTTTGCCGTAAGTACCAACAAGAAATGGAAGGCTTAGCCTTCGCCCCATTCCCAGGCCCAAAAGGTCAAGAGCTGTTTGACAGTGTATCTAAACAAGCATGGGGTGAATGGTTAAAGCATCAAACCACACTAATTAACGAAAAACGTTTAAATGTGTTTGAAGCTGATGCCAAAAAATTCCTAGAAGAACAACGTGAAAAGTTCTTTAATAATGACGAAAGTTTGGAAAAAGCTGAAGGTCTAAAGCCTGAGTAAAACGCATTAAGAGTGCGCTGCCCAAAGGCAAGGCTAAATATGCTTTAAGTGCAAACTTAAAAGCATAGTTTTAACTTTGATGTCAAACACTTGCCAAGGCTATATTTAAAAAAGAATCTCCAATTTTGGGGATTCTTTTTTATTCATGTTCAAAATTACACCCAATAAAAGCGCTTGAAAGTTTTTGTATAAAAACTGCTTAGCTACATACAAAAGCTTAAAACCACTTCACACAAATTTGCGCTAAGCTTGGCTCGTGGATGATCTATTTAATCATCACGCTTGCTCGTAAGCATATATATTTTAGACAAACTATACAGTTGATTGAATGCGGATATTTGGTCTATTCACTGCTTTTAAATTTTAAAAGACTTAAAAATATTGCTCAAGGAGCTTAGCTTGGGAGGTGATTTTCACTCAAGTGATTCAAATTTACACATGATTAAAATCACAGATATGCTGCAAAAGCTTAGATTTACAGCTTATTGCTTTAAAAAAATTAATTAATTCTTACAAAGCAGATACATATAGCGATAAAAAATAACAATCCTACACAATAAGCCACAATACAACGCTATGGCTTATCTATAGACTAAGCATCATTCAGGAAATGCTATAGATTTTCTAAACAGTTTTAAATTTATTCCCAAATCTTCCCCCAAAGATTTGGGATTTTTTTTGTTAAAAAAACAGCCCCTTTGGACTGTTTTTTTAACTTAAAACACGTTTAGTTTTTTTGAACTTTTTGTTCAATTTCTTCCAAACTGGCATGGCGCACATCTAAGCCTTTTACCATATAGATCACTTGTTCAGAAATATTGCGTGCATGATCACCAATACGCTCTAGCGAACGCAATACCCACAATACGTTAATCACACTTGAAATATGACGTGGATCTTCAATCATATACGTCATTAAAGTACGAGTTGCCGATTGATATTCACGGTCGATATCAGCATCTGCCAACAACACATGCAGCGCCTGATCAATGTCTAAACGTGCAAAAGCATCTAAAGCTTCATGAATCATGACACGTACTTGGTTACCAATATGACGCGTTTCCATATAACCGCGTGGCGAGCCACCCTCTTCACACAAGTTTTGTGCAATGCGGGCAATTTTAGCCGCTTCATCACCAATACGTTCTAAATCGGTGTTGGCTTTACTCATGGCAATCACCATGCGTAAATCACTTGCTGCAGGGTGACGACGAGCCAAAATTAAGGTCAACGCCTCATCAATTTCACTTTCTAATTTGTTTACCGCATTGTCTTTAAACTGCACTTCAAGTGCCATGTTGACATCGGTATCTAATAAAGCATGAATGGCGTTGGTCACTTGCTGTTCAACCAAACCGCCCATAGTCATAAACTTAGTGTTTACAGCCTGCAAGTCTTCATTAAATTGCGAAGAAATATGATGATTTAGGACAGGATTGGTAGGGCTCAAAGTTTTCACTCCACGGCAAGTTAAAGACAGAAGGTTAGCAGTATGTTATTAAAGCGTGCTTATGTGACCATTATATGACAAATTTATTTTTGGATAAGCCATGCATTCAGCTCAATTAAGTCTTGTTCTGTAAGTTGCCCAACGGCAGCTTTAAGATTTAACACATGCATTAAATAGTCATATTGGCTATTTACATATTCTTGTTTGGCGACAAATGCGTTGCGCTGTGCCAATAATACATCCACCATATTTTTTAAACCTTCACGATATTGTGCTTGTGATGCGACCGACACATGTTGGGCAGATTGCATGGCAGCTAAACGTGCTTTTAATTTGGCTTGGTCAGTTTCGACCTGCATATAGGCTTTACGTACCTCAGTATTGGCCTGACGGCTGGCTGCATCTACCTCTGCGATGGCTTTTTCAATGCTCAGTTGCGCTTTTTCAATGTTAATTTTAGTGCGGCCGCCATTAAATGCATTCCAATTCACCTCTACCCCAACTTGGTCAAATTGACCATCATTGGCAATAGCACTGCTTGGACGTTGTTGGTTATAGCCATAACTTGCCACTGCTTCAACTTGTGGTAGGCGTGCAGCCTGCTCAACCCGTTTAGCGTCTTGTGCATATTGTTGTTGTAAACGTGCTTGTTGCAAGGACAAATTGTGGCTTTGCGCCAAATCTTGCCATGCTTGAATATTGTTTGGATACGGTTTTTGATAGTCAAAATCAGCGCGCAGTACTGCTAAATTTTCACGATATGGACCAATCATTTGTTCAAGTTGTTCTTGTGCCAATAAGACTTGTACGTGTCCTGCAATACGATTGGCACGTGCATTTTGATATTGCGCGTCAGCCTCACTCACATCACTGCGCGCCACTAAACCTTGACGCAATTTGGCTTGCATCATATTGAGCTGTTCAAGTAAGGCTTTTTCTTCTTCTACATAGACTTGAGTTAAAGACTGTTGTCTTAATACATTAAAATAAGCTTGGGCTGTATTTAAGATCTGTTGTTGTTGCTGCAAACTTAAATTGATCTCACTCAACGAAAGTGAGGTTTTAACTTGTTTTAAACCCTGCCATGCATCCCAACGAAACAAAGGCTGTCGTGCCGTAACAGAAGCTTGGCGCTGAGTTGAGCTGCTTGGCAATAAATTGGTATTTTCTAAACCGGGAATGTTAATGGCTTGCTTACTGTTGGTGGCTTGATTTTTACGGGTGATATTGGCATTAACACTGACCGTAGGCAATAAATTACCTTGCGCCAAACCTAAATTGAGCTGATCGACTTGATATTGTAATTGATTGGCCTGCCATGTTGGATCATTCTTTTGCGCCAACTGATATGCTGTTACCAAATCTAACGCATAACTGCACGGTGCAGTAATCATTAAACCTGCCACAAATAAGAGTTGTTTTTTCATAAAATGAGCCTTAAGCACGTGCCAAAACAGCGATTTAATCTAGGATGATTGGTTAACAACTTTTGCAATTTCACTATACTTATAACGTATTTTTTACATAAATTGCCTTTAAAAAATGCATCGTTTGCTTAAACTATCTTGAGCTTGTATAGCAGAGTTTCAGCATTAACTAAACGCTATCAGAATACTACATATTGATAGCATTTCTATATGCATAAATCATGCAAAATATCCTTTCTCCCAAGATCGCAGTTGTGTTGTTATGCTTTCAACATTGTCCTTAACTGATATGAAAAAGTTATTTTTGCCAGTGTTGTGCTGTGTCTTTTTGGTTGCCTGCCAACCTTCAGAGCGCCCTATTGTTCCAGAAACCACCACCTTAAATGATCATCATAAAGTTGAAGTAGATTTAAATGCACTGTGTGAGCAATTAAGTCATGAAATGCAACAAGTAGATCAGCAGCGTACTTTATTTGTATTACAGCAAATCAATCAAAATTTAAAAGTCTGTCTGCCATTAATGAGCACAGCCGAGCAATTACAACTGTTAGATCATTCCACACAGATGTATGAAAAATTCTTATTTGTACAGCGTACCCCCACTCAACAAGCGGCTTTTGAGCAGTATGTCAACGCAGTGACTACACATCCAACTTTGCAGCAACAGCATTTTGAGCAGATGAACTTACGTGACCAGTATCTGGTTAAGCACCAAGGTCAAAGCTATGTAGAGGTTGTAACTTTAAATGATGGACGTGTGGAATATCGGCGTAGTCCACAATATTTAGCACGTATCTTTGCGCCTTATTTACCCGAAGCCGAGCGAGCTTTTATTCAAGCTTTGGCTGATCAAAACACTCAACCTTTATTTGATCATCAGATGATTAAAGTTGAACCTTTGGTACTTGCTGAACGTGCTTTATTTTGGGAGAGCTATTTAAAACACTATCCACAAAGCCGTTACAAAACTGATGCACGCTATTTATATCATAGCTATAGCCAATTACTGTTTATTGGAACCAATAGCGATAAAGTGTCACACAATTATCGTGGTACCAACAGTATTGATGCTCAACATTTAGTAGCTATTGAATATTTATCACAACAAACAAAATCTAAACTTGGGCAAAAAGCGCTACAGTTTTTAAGCTTAATTCAAAAAGATAGTGATTTATCCACAATAAGTTTAGAGCAAGAATATCAAAGCACAGTACAGTTTATTGAAGATGAATTAAATTTGGTACAGGTCAATTTTAAACATAAAGATTGCTTTGCCGATGCAATATGCAGTTAGACATTTACGCTATTAGTGTTGTTTTTTTAGTCCTGTTACACTGAAGCCCGCTTGACGGAGCGCGAGTAATTGACTCGCTGAGATTTGGTCAATGTAATTTTACATTTAATCCAAAGTACCGTTGAACCTGATCAGGTTAATACCTGCGTAGGAATCAAGCCACTAAAAACTCATGTATTTTTTATGCTTAAATTTTTTAGGCATAATTCTGCCACGTTTTTGGTCGTGCTTGATTCGTTGATATTGCAAAGGATCATGGACATGAACCCATTAACGAATCTTCAAAACGCGCTAATTGCGCAACACGAGCAAGATGCTCAAGACCTGACCCGCATTTTACCTGCCTCTAAAAAAGTCTATCTTCAAGGCTCACGCCCTGATCTTCAGGTGCCAATGCGCGAGATTAAACTTACTGCAACGCCAACCGGCTTAGGTGGCGAAGATAATCCCCCGCTTTTGGTCTATGACACTTCAGGTGTGTATACCGACCCTGATGTTGCTATTGATCTTAAACAGGGTTTACCTAAAGTACGCGATGCTTGGATTGCTGAGCGCCAAGATACTCAAGTTTTAGATGCGTTAAGTTCGCAATTTGGGCAAGCGCGTTTACGTGATATTGCCACAGCTGATATTCGTTTTGCGCATTTAGCCAAGCCACGGCGCGCCAAATCAGGAGCCAATGTCACGCAAATGTATTATGCCAAGCAAGGTATCATTACCCCTGAAATGGAATACATCGCGATTCGTGAAAATCAGCGTCAATATGCCGGTACAGATCTGCGTCAACATGCCGGACAAAACTTCGGTGCGCAAAATATTAAGGAAATTACCCCAGAATTTGTGCGCCAAGAAGTGGCCGCAGGACGTGCCATCATTCCGGCCAACATTAATCATCCTGAATGTGAACCGATGATTATTGGACGTAATTTTCTCGTTAAAATTAACGCAAATATTGGTAACTCAGCTTTAGGCTCTAGTATTGAAGAAGAAGTGGCCAAAATGACGTGGGCAACCCGTTGGGGTGCCGACACCATTATGGATTTATCTACCGGTAAACATATTCATGAAACCCGTGAATGGATTATTCGCAACTCCCCCGTTCCAATTGGCACAGTGCCTATCTACCAAGCCTTAGAAAAGGTCAATGGTGTGGCAGAAGACCTGACATGGGAAATTTTTAAAGACACCCTGATTGAACAAGCCGAGCAAGGTGTGGATTACTTTACCATTCATGCCGGTGTGTTACTGCGCTATGTGCCTTTAACAGCGCAACGTTTAACAGGCATTGTTTCGCGTGGTGGTTCAATCATGGCGCAATGGTGCTTGGCACATCATCAAGAAAACTTTTTATATACTCATTTTGATGATATCTGCGAGATTATGAAAGCCTATGATGTATCCTTTAGTTTAGGTGATGGCTTACGTCCCGGTTCTATTCAAGATGCCAATGATGCAGCACAATTTGCCGAATTACGCACTTTAGGTGAATTAACGCATCGTGCATGGCAACATGATGTGCAGGTCATGATTGAAGGTCCCGGCCATGTACCCATGCACATGATTAAAGAAAACATGGATTTACAGCTAGAGGTCTGCGGCGAAGCGCCATTTTATACACTTGGACCTTTAACCACCGACATTGCACCGGGCTATGACCATATTACCTCAGCCATTGGCGCCGCCATGATTGGTTGGTATGGCACAGCAATGCTGTGTTATGTCACCCCCAAAGAGCATCTTGGCTTACCCAATAAAAAAGACGTCAAAGATGGCATTATTACCTATAAAATCGCAGCCCATGCAGCGGATCTTGCCAAAGGTCATCCCGGTGCACAAGCCCGTGACAATGCCCTCTCTAAAGCGCGTTTTGAGTTCCGTTGGGAAGATCAATTTAATTTAAGTTTAGATCCCGACACAGCGCGAAGTATGCATGATGAAACCTTACCCAAAGAAGCGCATAAATCGGCGCATTTTTGTTCAATGTGCGGACCAAAATTTTGCTCGATGAAAATTAGCCAAAATGTGCGCGATTACGCAGAAAATCAACAAATTGCCGAAGGGTTAGAGCAGATGAAAAATAGTTTTATTGAACATGGTCAAAAAATATACCACAAACAATAAAAAGCCTTTTCTCTGCCATTTATTCTCAGTTAGGATGAAGTGAAATACTTCAGCCTAACTGTACTTATGACGATTATTAAACAGGCCACTTATCTTAAAAATGCAGTCCTTATCGAAAAACGTGAAGATGCTTTTCGTGGTTTTATTCAGGTTGAAAAAGTAAGTTTGCGACATCGTTTGTTTGGGCAACAAGGCTATACCAAAATTTTGCAGCGTGAGTTGGTGCATCGCCCTGAAGCCGCAGGGGTTCTCATCTACAATAATCAACAACAACAATTTGCCTTAATTGAACAATTTCGAGTGGGTGCACTAGATGATTGTGATTCACCTTGGCAGCTTGAAATTATTGCTGGTGTGTTAGACGGACAAGAAACTCCTGAAAGCTGTTTGTATCGCGAAGCACAAGAAGAAGCCGGTTGCAGCTTATTTGATTTACAGCCTTTATTTAGTTTTTACCCATCTGCGGGGGCGTGTTCTGAGCTGTTCCATTTGTATGTGGCACAAGCTGAACTGCCGCCAAGTGGTTCAATTTTTGGCATGCCAGATGAAGGGGAAAATATCCAATTGCATGTGTTTGATTACCAAGATCTAAATCAATTAATGACCACCGGTCGCCTAAAAAATGCACCTGTCATTATGGCATTGCAATGGTTACAACAACATATTAAAACCCTGAATGATGTCAAGTAAGGGGCACATGTGATGAAGCCTGCTTTATCCGATGATTTTGTTTTAATTCAAATTTCAGATACACATTTAATGGCTCATGCTACGAGCGAATTTGTCAATGTAAACCCTGAACACAGCTTCTTGGCCGTCCTTGATGATATTCAAGCACGTTATCCGCATGCACATGCCTTGTTGCATACTGGTGATTTGGCACAAGAAGCGCTCACATCTACTTATACCCGTTATTTAAAGCAAATCGCGCAATTGCCAATGCCGTCATTTCAAGTGCCCGGTAATCATGATGATATTGAGTTTTTTCCTTTTTACCAGCACCAAAATACTGCGCATGTGATTGACTTTGCAGCATGGAGCTTAGTATTGCTCAATAGTGCTGTACCGCAAAAAGTAGATGGTTGGGTCAATGAAGATCAGCTAGAGCAACTCGATGCCTTGTTAAGCGCACGTCCTGATCAGCATATTGTTTTGGGCTGTCATCACCATCCGTTTGCCATGCAATCGCATTGGATCGATCAACACAAACTTAAAAATAGCCGTGCCTTAACGGATGTATTGGCGCGACATAGCAATGTAAAAGTGGTTTTATTTGGTCATGTGCATCAAGAGTCATGGCATCAATGGCAAGGGATTGAGTTCTTTTCCACGCCTTCAACTTGTGTGCAATTTAAACCAAAAAGTGAGGACTTTGCCCTAGGCCATGAGGCCCCCGGTTACAGAGTCTTACACTTAAAAAATGATGGTAGCTTTAGCACCGAGGTACATCGCCTTACACATCTACAACAGAATATTAATGTTGAAATTTCAGGTTATTAACTTTCCATTTTGATTTTTTTGTTTTAAGTTATGCCTTCCCATGGACCCGTGATAATTCGAATCCAAGCATCAAAGACTATTAAAAAGCATAAAAAGTCTATATGATGACGACCCCCGAACAGCACAACGCGATTTGGGGTGGATAACAACATCGCATATCACCATATTTTTTTGTGGGTACATACGCTACACACATATGATGAGGAATGCCCTATATGGCGACTGACAACCAAAATCAAGTCTTAAACGAACAAACCGACGTTGTAAAACGTGTGCGTAAGACCAAGCCAAAGACAACTGAAGGTGGGTCTACTGCGAGCCTATTTGGTATCGAGCCGTATCAGCCGAAGAAAAACGAAGAATATATGTCCGAAGGGCAGCTTGAGCATTTCAGCCAAATTTTATTGGCATGGAAAGAAGAGCTGATGTCTGAAGTCGATCGTACCTTAAACACCATGCAAGACGAAAATACTGCTTTGCCTGATGTAAATGACCGCGCGACACAAGAAGAAGAGTTTGCCATTGAATTACGTACACGCGACCGTGAACGTAAATTAATCCGTAAAATTGAGCAATCAATTCAAGCGATTAAAAATGACGACTACGGTTTTTGTGAAACTTGTGGTATCGAAATTGGTTTACGTCGTTTAGAAGCACGCCCAACCGCGACTTTATGTATCGACTGCAAAACCTTAGCTGAGATTAAAGAAAAGCAAAATAACGGTTAATATGCCTGTTATCGGTGGAGCAACCCAGCCAAGCTCCATGCTTGAACAGCAGCCAAATTTGGTTTCGGCATCTCGCTACTCAGGTCGGTTCGCACCCTCGCCAACCGGCCCTTTGCATTTTGGCTCACTGCTGACTGCAGTTGCGAGTTACTGCGATGCGCGTCACCAACAGGGTCGTTGGTTGGTGCGCATTGAAGACACCG
The DNA here is from genome assembly GCF_947624825.1 of uncultured Acinetobacter sp. Taxonomy (GTDB): domain Bacteria; phylum Pseudomonadota; class Gammaproteobacteria; order Pseudomonadales; family Moraxellaceae; genus Acinetobacter. The sequence goes on along the minus strand of NZ_CANQLZ010000005.1, from coordinate 57,372 downwards.
ACATCCCACGTATTTATCCCGGTAGCCAAAGCCATATTTTAGCGTGTATTAAAGCTTTTGGTTTTGAGCCTGACGGCGAGATTGTTTTTCAAAAAGACCGTTTAGACATCTACGAACAAGTCTTAGAGCAATTAAAAGCCAAAAATTTGGTCTATGCTTGCCAATGCACGCGTAAGATGCTTGGTTCTAATCATATTTATCAAGACACCTGCCGCAATGCCCAACTGCCCTTTGCCCATCAAGCCATTCGTTTAAAAGTTGATGAGGTTGAGGTCTGTTTTGAAGACCGTTTACAAGGTCGTCATTGCTCGCAATTAAAAACAGAATTGGGTGATTTTGTACTCAAGCGCCGTGATGGCATTATTAACTATCAATTGGCGGTGGTGGTGGATGATTATTTGCAAGGTATCACCCATGTGGTGCGCGGTGCAGACTTACTTGATAATACCGAACGACAAATCTATTTGGGTACGTTACTTGGCTATCCTGAGCTTGTGTATATGCATTTACCACTTGCCATGAATGATCAAGGACAAAAGCTCTCAAAACAAAATTTAGCGCAAGCTTTAGATCTACAACAAGCAGCAACGTTATTACAACAGGCCATTGGTGCGCTACAGCAACCACCTGTGGACTTAGATGAACCAAAACGTATGCTAGCGCAAGCCATTGCCCAATGGGATGTCAGCTTAATTCCACGACAAATTGAGTTACAAGGTCATTATCTATAAAGCTAATGTTTTGGGTTAAGATCAGCTTAAAAGACAAAGGATCATGAAATGTTTTTTATTTTTGGGATTGGACCGAAAACCAAAGTGGTTGAAAAAAAGCAGTTTGCCTGCCCAGTATGTCGCACCTATAGCAGCTATGAACTCAAACAACAGCGCAATTATTTTTCTTTATTTTTTATTCCTTTAATTCCACTTTCTAAGCCTAAAACAGCGTTTGTAAAATGTTTAAACTGCAGCACCGACATGCCGAGCAATGTCTTACAACACGCTCAGCAAAAAGGGCCGTTTGATTAAAAACTCGATTCTTCACGACTTGGGTTAATGGTTTGCGTTTGGCGCTCAACTTTAAGCACCAAGGCAATCATCACCGCACACATAATTAAAGACGAACCGCCATAACTAATGAATGGCAAGGTTAAGCCTTTGGTTGGCAATAAGCCCATGTTCATACCAGCGTTTACCAAAATTTGTAGCAAGAAAATAATTGCAATGCCATACACCAAGTAACCTGCACGTAAGTACTGATTACGTAAGGCACGATGCGCAATTTTGATGGAACAGGCCAGCATTAAAAAGCTTAAAGTCATTAAGATGGCAAAACCAAAAAAGCCAAATTCTTCGGCATAAATGGCCAACATAAAGTCGGTATGTGCTTCGGGTAAGTACGACATTTTTTGCATACTGTGCCCAAGCCCAACCCCAAAGAACTCTCCCCGTCCAAAGGCCATTAAGGCATTAGACAGCTGATAACCCACACCCAATTGGTCATCCCAAGGATTGGTAAATGACATTAAGCGTTCAAAGCGATAAGGCTCAAATACAATCAATGCACTAAAGGCAAGTAAAATGGCCACAAAGGCAATAATAAACTGAATAACAGGTGCACCTGCTAAGAAAAACACACCCAACATCATCAGTGCAATCACCACCGTTGCACCCAAATCTGGCTCTTTAATAATTAAGCCGACCGTGAGTAGCATCACCACACCTAAGCGAAATAAGGCTGAAAACTTATTCCTCACCTCTTGCGAGCGTCGCACCACATAGTCGGCGGTAAAGATCGCCATAGCAACCTTCGCCACCTCTGTGGCTTGTAAGGTAAAACCTGCAATACGAATCCAACGGGTTGAACCATTGACCTCTGTACCTACAACCAATACCGCTGCAAGCAACAAGATGGTCGCAATCCAAATTGGGAAGGCATTTTTAAACCACATCTCAATAGGCACACGATAGGTCACAAAAGCTGCTACCGCCGCCACAGCAATTGAAATGCCATGTCGTATCACATAATGAAATGGATTTTCATGTAAGCGATCGGCATAAGGCATTGAAGCCGAAGCCACCATAATTGAGCCAATACACAGCAATGCCAAGACACAAAAAATCAAGGTATTGCGTACTGTAATTTGCTCAGGCATTTTCGGTGCAATGTACTGATACCATTGCTGTAATTTCAGGATGGTTGTCTGCGCAAAGCCCACCATACATCGTTCCTTTTATTTTTTAGTGCAGTGCATCAACACAAGCTACAAACTGTTGCCCACGTTGGCTATAGCCTTTAAACATATCAAAGCTGGCACATGCAGGCGACAACAACACCACATCATTGGCTTGGGTATGTTGCTGACACAACTGTACTGCTTGTTCTAAAGTCTGGGCATGTAGCAAGGTTGTTGTACCTTGAATCGCGTTTTCAATCATGGTCTGGTCTTCACCAATCAACACCGCAACTTTAGCGTACTGAGTTAAAGCTTCACGCAATGCTGTAAAGTCTTGCCCTTTGCCTTGCCCACCCAAGATAATCGCCACTTTGCCACCTTTGGCTTGAATTGCAGCACCTAAACCATCAAGTGCAGCTAAAGTTGCGCCAATATTGGTGCCTTTAGAGTCATTGTAATAACGTACAGCATGCAGTTCTTTGACAAATTCACAGCGGTGTTCTAAACCTTTAAAAGTTTTTAACGTCTTTAACATCGATTCAAGTGCTAAACCAATCGCTTCACCTAATGCTAAGCAGGCCAAAGCATTGGCAATATTATGCATCCCTTGAATATACAACTCAGAACTTTGAATTAAACGCTCACGACCACGCGCCAACCACATCGTACCATCGTCTTCACGCAATACGCCGTATTGATTTAAATCCGGTGCATTTAGACCAAAACTTTGCATTGGCGTGCTATCTGGCACCAATGGACGAGTGAGTGAATCATCACGGTTGTGCACTACTTTTTTCACGCCTTGGAAAACACGATGCTTGGCCGTGTGATAACCCATCATATCGCCATGACGGTCAAGATGATCTTCACTCATATTCAGCACCACAGCCACTTCAGCATTTAAATTTGAGGTGGTTTCTAACTGAAAGCTTGATAATTCTAAAACGTAAAGCTCAGGGTCATCTTTGATTAAATCCAATGCCGGACGGCCTAAGTTACCACCCACTGCTACTTTTTTGCCCGCATCAGCGACCATTAAACCAAATAACGTAGTCACGGTACTTTTGGCATTTGAGCCCGTAATGGCCACAATAGGTTTGTCGGTGGCACGGCGTAGAATCTGAATCTCACTCACCACAGGAATGCCTTTAGCGATTGCTGCTTGAATTTCAGGCAATTTTGGATCAAGCCCCGGACTAATAATAATTTCTTCTGCCGCGAGCAATAAATCTTGGTCTAATGCACCAAAACTGCTTTGTACTTCAGTTGAAATCTGGTCATGCCCCGGTGGATTGGCACGAGAATCGGTCACAGCAACGCGGTAGCCCTGTTCATGTAAGAAATTCACCGCTGCAACACCGGAAATTCCAAGCCCTGCAACAACTTTTAATCCACCACGTTGTATTAACATGTAATCCATCTCTTTTGTTGATATTTAAACTGGCAAAATGTTAGCACTTTGGCTTTTTGTGTTTTAGCTTTTTTTGTGTCTAGGCGTAAAAAAGCCGCTCAGTCGAGCGGCTTCAAGGTTTTTTAGCTTATTTCCATTTTACAGCTTGGGCTTGTGGCTTTTGCTGTTGTGGCTGATCGCTTTGGCTACAATCACAACTGCCACCACAACCGGCTGCCATGGCAGGCTTTAACCATTTAGCCAAGCGTGGCAAACCGCGTTGCTCAGCTGTCTGGGCTAAGCTTAAAAACAACTTAAAAGATGTCTTTGGAAACACCTTTTTAAATACCACCAACGTACTCCAAAGTACCAATACAGCAATAATTAAACCTTCCAACATCTTTTAAGCTCCTAAAGTTTAAGCAAAGATTTTTGAAGCAATTTGATAGGTTAAAAACGCCATCAAATACGCCAAACCAAATAGGTAAAAGGTCATAATACCTACGGTTTTCCATGAACCTGTTTCACGTTTAACAGTAGCAAGGGTTGGTAAACAATGCGGTGCATAGATAAACCATACCAACACAGCCAAACCTGTTGCCACAGACCAACCTAACTCGCCACCACTGCTAATTAAAGCAGCTAAGCCTTCTGACATAGCGTCGTCATCTACAGCAGATAACGCATAAATAGTGCCTAATGCTGCAACCACCACTTCACGCGCAGCCATCGCTGGAATTAAGGCAATACAAATTTGCCAATTAAAGCCAAGTGGTGCAAAGATCGGTTCTAATATATGTCCAAGCATACCGGCTAAGGTATAGTCAATTGCAGGTAAGGTGGCCCCTTCTGGCGGTTGTGGAAAGGTACACAAGAACCATAACAACACCGACAAGGCAAAGATAATACCACCCACACGTTTTAAGAAAATCTTGGCACGGTCGAGTAAACCAATCCAAATGTTCTTTAAATCTGGGATACGATAGCTTGGTAATTCCATCAACAGCATGTGTTGTGATTTGTCTTTATGAAAGAACTTAATCACAAATGACACACACAGCGCGCTGACAATCCCTGCCATATATAAACCAAACAGTACTAAACCTTGTAGGTTAAAAATACCGGCCACGCTTTGTTCAGGAATAAACGCTGCAATGAGTAAGGCATACACAGGTAAACGTGCCGAACACGTCATCAAAGGTGCTACAAAAATTGTAGTTAAACGGTCACGCGGATCACTAATGGTACGCGATGCCATAATGCCGGGAATAGCACAGGCAAAACTTGATAATAGCGGAATAAAGGCACGTCCCGACAAACCCGATTTAAACATCAGTTTATCGAGCAAAAAGGCTGCACGTGGTAAATAACCTGATTCTTCTAACACCAAAATAAAGAAGAACAAAATTAAAATTTGCGGTAAGAAAATCACCACGCCACCGGCACCGGCAATAATCCCGTCTACCACTAAACTATTTAAAAGTGGGTGTGAAATGTTGCTCCCCACCACTTCACCTAGCCAACCAAACAGCGCATCAATGCCATCCATAAATGGCGCAGCCCAGGCAAACACCGCTTGGAAAATGACAAACATCATCACTGCAAGGGTGACTAAACCAAGCACAGGATGGAGGAAAATCTTATCTAAAAATGCTGAGCGTTGGTCGTCTTGTTCAGCAAACACCACCACATCTTTGACGAGTTGCTCAACTTTTTGATGCTGATCACCTTTTAAGCCGCTGAGTTCGGTGCTTGGTGCATGGTACTTGCCTTGATCAAGGGCATGTTTTAGATTTTCAATCCCCGCTTCACGCACCGCAACGCTTTCTACCACAGGCACACCTAAACGCTCAGCAAGCTTTTGGGTGTTAATTTGCATACCACGGCGACGTGCTTCGTCCATCATATTCAGCACAATCAGCATAGGACGACCCAGCTCGATCATCTCAAGGATCAAACCTAAATGCAGCTTTAAGTTAGTGGCATCGACCACACATAAAAAGGCATCTTGCTCACGCTCTTCTGCTAAATGACCAAGCACCACATTACGGGTCACTTCTTCATCTGGACTGGTGGCATCTAAGCTATAAGTACCAGGTAAATCGAGCACGCGAACCGCTTGACCTGAAGGTAGGTTAAAATGACCCACCTTACGCTCCACCGTTACACCAGCATAGTTACCTACCTTTTGACGTGTACCGGTTAAATGGTTAAACAGTGAAGTTTTACCGCAGTTTGGGTTACCAACAAGGGCAATACGTAGTGCATCACTCATGCAGCAACTCCTTCAATTTCAATTTTTTGAGCTTCAACTTTACGCAGTGCAAAGCGGGTAAAACCAATTTGAATTAAAATAGGGTCACCACCAAAAATACCTTTGGTAATCACTTGTACTTGAGTACCTGGCGTAAAGCCCAAGGTTTCTAAACGACTTGCGACGATATCGCTTTGGCTGGTGCCATCCAAAGTACGATGCACTTTGCAAATGACGGCAGTTTGTTTCACTTTCAACTCTGACAAACGCACGATTGAATCCTAAATACTTTTGCTCATTATACAAACAAATGAGAATAATTAACAAATAAGGGCGAGTTACATTTCGACTTGCTCTTATATCACATCGACATGCAAGCAAAATTACTCTAGATTGGATAATATCAATCATTCTCATCGCTTTAACAGATTAAAAAAACTATGTTGAACAAAAAACCTCGCATTCCTGCACCTGTACAGATTCCTGAAGATTTAAGCTTTTTACAGGGGTTTGCCAACAATTTAGTCGCACAAACGGTGAGTCCACATACGCGTAATGCCTATTTATCTGATTTAATTCAAGCCGCTGAGCTGTCCAAGACTTACCTACCCGATTGGAGCAGTGATGATATTAGTGCGGTGTTACTGAGCCTTACGCAAATGGGCAAAAGCCCACGTTCGATTGCCCGAACGTTATCAGCATTGCGCTCTTTTTTTAAATTTTTACGTGAGCAAAATTTACGCACCGACAACCCAGTTGCCACCCATAAAACCCCAAAGATTGGACGCAACTTACCTAAAGATTTGTCCGAACACGATGTAGATGCCTTAATTCAAGCACCGGACGACAAAACGGCTTTAGGTTTACGTGATCGCGCCATGCTTGAAGTGCTGTATGCCTCAGGTTTACGTGTGTCTGAACTGCTCAATTTACGCCTTGATTTAATTAACTTAAATCAAGGCTATTTGCGTGTATTGGGTAAAGGCAATAAAGAACGTCTGGTGCCACTCGGACAACATGCTTGTGCATGGGTGGAGCGCTATTTGAGTGAGGCACGTCCTAAACTGTATCGCAGCGCCACTGATTTTGTGTTTTTAACTCAACAAGGCGGCATTATGAGCCGACAAAATTTTTGGTACGCCATTAAGCGCTATGCATTGCAAGCCGGTGTGCAAGCCGAACTTTCACCGCATACCTTACGACATGCCTTTGCCACACATTTACTCAATCATGGTGCAGACTTACGTGTGGTGCAAATGCTCCTTGGGCACAGTGATTTATCTACCACACAAATTTATACCCATGTTGCACAAGTAAGGATGCAGCAGTTACACGCCACCCATCATCCACGCGCCTAAGCGTAAAACATTTAGTTTCAGGGCGGTTTTTTGCTATGCTGTGCGCTCTTTATTTGTCATCTATGAAGGGTTACTGATGTCTTTTACCCGCGCCAAATTAGTTTTAGCCTGTAGTCTAAGCTTAAGCTTTGCTTTAAGTGCTTGCTCAAATTCAAATAATGAAGATAAGCAAACCACCTTCACAGCAAGTACACCTGCCACTGGTGAAGCATCAAATATCATTGAACGTAATGCAGAACAGCGTTTGATCAAAACCCTAGAGCAACATTTTAAAACCGCCAATATTCAAGCCAAAATTACTGAAATTAAAGCCACTGAAGTACCCAACTTAGTGTGGGTGTCTTTAGAAGGGATGGGCTCGGTTTATGCCACACATGATGGTCGATACATTATTCAAGGTGATGTGATTCGTTTAGGCGACAAAACATTACATAACTTAAGCGAAGCCTTACAAGCTGAAAACAACAAAAAAATCCTCAGTAACCTCAAGGTGCAAGATTTAATTGTTTATCCTGCTCAAGGTAAAACCAAGCATATCGTGTATGTGTTTACTGATATTAGCTGTCCGTATTGTCATAAATTGCATGAGCAAATGGCAGCCATTAATGCCAAAGGCATTGAAGTGCGTTACATCGCATGGCCACGTGGCGATCAGTTTATGCCAGCCATGCAAAGCGTATGGTGTAGCGACGACCGTAAAGCTGCCTTTAACCTTGCCATCAGTGGTGAGCAATTACCTGCCGCCACTTGTAGCAATCCTGTACAGCAGCAATATGAAATGGGCTTAGCCATGGGCGTGAATGGCACCCCTGCTATTTACAACAGCGAAGGCGTTTACTTAGGCGGTTACTTGAGTGCTGATGAATTGGCTGCCCGTTTAGATAAATAATTCTTATGCTATAAATTACTGTTTTTTATAGATGTAGATAAAGTTAACAGGATGCTAGAGTATCCTGTTTTTTTTAGCTATGATCTAGGCTCACTTAAAATTGGTAAATATGGAGTGTGACGTGAAACCAGTTCGTCTGGCAATCCTCGGTCTAGGTACTGTGGGTGGTGGTGCCCTTAAACTATTACAAGAAAATGCTGCTGAGATTAGACGTCGCACCGGTCGTGAAATTCAAATTACCCATGTGGGTACACGTCGTCCACGTCCTGATCTAAATCTACCAGACAGCGTGAAACAAAGTGCGGATTTACTCGACATCGTGCGTCAACCAGACGTAGATGTTGTGGTTGAAGTGATGGGTGGTATTCACCCTGCTTATGAAGTAATTAAAGAAGCAATTTTACATGGCAAGCAAGTGGTCACTGCCAACAAGGCATTACTTGCTGAACATGGCAACGAATTATTTAAACTTGCCGACGACAACGCCGTGCAAATTGCCTATGAAGCGGCTGTTGCTGGTGGTATTCCAATTATTAAAGTAATGCGCGAAGGCTTAGCAGCCAACCGTATTGATTGGTTAGCCGGTATTATTAATGGTACAGGTAATTTTATTCTGACCGAAATGCGTGAAAAAGGCCGTGCTTTTGAAGATGTATTAGCCGAAGCGCAAGCTTTAGGTTATGCCGAAGCAGACCCAACCTTTGATGTTGAAGGCATTGATGCGGCACATAAGTTGACACTGCTTGCCTCAATTGCTTTTGGTATTCCATTGCAATTTGATAAAGTATTTACCGAAGGTATTAGCAAAATTACCGCACAAGACGTGAAATACGCAGAAGACTTAGGTTTCCGTATTAAGCACTTAGGGATTGCACGCCGTGCCGAAACAGGCATTGAATTACGTGTTCATCCTACTTTAATTCCTGAAGAAGAATTAATTGCCAACGTCAATGGCGTTAAAAATGCCGTACTTGTACAAGCCAATGCGGTAGGTCCAACGCTGTACTATGGCGCAGGTGCAGGTGCAGGTCCAACAGCATCAGCCATCGTGGCTGACGTAGTTGATATTGTCCGTGACATCTCTTATACAGAAGATGGTGCAGGTACAATTCCTCAATTGGCATTTGAAAACCTGACCGATCTACATATTCTTCCGCGTGAAGAAATGACCACGGGTTACTACATCCGTATCAATGCTGAAGATCAAATGGGCGTATTGGCCAATGTCACCTCTATTTTAAGTAATGCTGGCATCAGTATTGATGCCATTATGCAACAGCCACGCTTAAAAGACTTAATTCCAATCGTGATCTTAACAGACCCTGTTAAAGAAGCGAAAATGGATGAAGCCTTAGAACAAATTCAAGCTCTTCCTGTCATTCATGGCGAAATTGTACGAATTCGTTTAGAATCGTTGGATAATTAATCGGGTTCAGAGGATGCTCTCCTCTGACCAAGCTCTACACACAATTGGAACATCATCATGTCGAATGCCAATCGTTATACTGGTTTAGTTGACCGCTATCGCGACCGTTTACCAGTGTCTGCAACTACCCCTGCTGTATCACTCGGCGAAGGTAATACCCCACTGATTAAGCTTGCGAATATTCCGCGCATTATTGGCAAAAATGTTGAAATTTATGTGAAGTATGAGGGCTTAAACCCGACTGGTTCATTTAAAGACCGTGGTATGACCATGGCGGTAACAAAAGCGGCTGAAGAAGGCTCTAAAGCGATTATCTGTGCATCTACAGGTAACACCTCAGCTGCTGCAGCGGCTTACGCTGCGCGTGCAGGTATGAAAGCGTTTGTTTTAATCCCTGAAGGCAAAATTGCCATGGGTAAAATGGCGCAAGCGATGATGTATGGTGCAATCACGATGCAAATTCGCGGTAACTTTGACGACGGTATGCGTCTTGTAAAAGAAATTGCTGATAAAGCACCGGTGACGATTGTAAACTCAATCAACCCGTACCGTTTACAAGGTCAAAAAACCATTGCTTATGAAATCGTGGATGAGCTTGGTCGTGCACCAGATTACCACTGCTTACCAGTGGGTAACGCAGGTAACATCACAGCGCATTGGATGGGTTATACAGAAGCTGTAGCCAACCAACCTGTAGGTGAATTTGAGCAAGTGGTTTATGACCCTGCAACAGATGCCTTCACAGGTCCAAAACCTGCAGGCTTGCCAATTATGGCAGGTTACCAAGCATCTGGCGCTGCGCCATTCTTACGTGGTGCGCCAGTTGAAAACCCTGAAACAGTAGCAACAGCAATTCGTATTGGTAACCCACAAAGCTGGAACCATGCAAAAGCTGTAGTACGTGATTCAAATGGTTGGTTTGATGAACTTACCGATGCTGAAATTTTAGATGCACAACGTTTGCTGTCTATGTATGAAGGCGTATTTGTAGAACCTGCTTCTGCTGCTTCTGTGGGCGGTGCAATCCGTGACATTAAAGCTGGCAAAATCAAAGAAGGTTCTGTGATCGTATGTACCGTTACAGGTAATGGTCTTAAAGATCCAGATACAGCAATCAAACAATGTTCTGATGCTGTGATGTTGTCTATTGACGCAACTTTAGATCAAGTTCGTGATTCAATTTTAAATAACATGTAATTTATGTTGTAAAAAAGCCCTGCACATGCAGGGCTTTTTTTATGCTGAAAGCTTAAATCGCTTTAGGTAAATTGGTGGTCCAATTCATTAAACGAATGGCATCATTATTACGTGCTTGAGTATTACTTGCACCTAAAATCACCAAAGCCACTGGACGGTTATTTAAAGTGGTGTGCATGACCACACAACGCCCAGCTTCATTAATAAAACCTGTTTTAGACAGATTAATATTATAGCCGCCGTTGCGTACTAAACCATTGGTATTATTTGATTTAAGTACACGGTAGCCTAAATTAAAATCATAGGTTGGTGTGGTTGAAAACTGACGAATCAAACCATATTGCGATGCAGTACTCACCAACACACCTAAATCACGTGCCGATGCCACATTAGCAGGATGTAAACCCGTGGCTTCCATAAAACGGCTACTGTGCATGCCCAACTCTTTGGCTTTGGCATTCATTGCAGCAACAAAAGCACTCTTGCCACCCGGATACGTGCGTCCTAATGCAGCTGCAGCAGGGTTCTCAGATTTCATTAAAGCAAATAACAACGCTTCAGCGCGATTCATTTTATCGCCCACACGTAAAGTTGAGCTTGAGTTTTTACCACCCGCTCCTGCAAAATCAACCGATTGCAGTGTAATGGTTTCATTCATATCTAAACGTGCATCAGTAATCACCACAGCAGTCATCAGCTTGGTCACAGATGCAATGGGCAATGCAGCATTGGTATTTTTGCTATATAACACTTCACCGGTGTTTGCATCCATCACCAAAGCGGCACGCGCATTCACCGAAGGTTGATTGCTATAACGGTTGGTATCTAAAATTTGAATGGTTTTTTTAGTTTCACCTTGCGTCACCACACCGTCTACGCTACGCACACTGGTGGTAATTTTGGTACTGCTCTCGCTTGGCGCAGTTAACGTTGTGGTCGCTTGAGTTGGCGCACGTAAGGTGGTGGTTGCTGTCACAGAGCCTTGTGGTGAAGCTTCTTCATTATTTAAAAATTGGCCGGCTTGTTCTGATGACCACGCAATGTTGGCCTGTGCTGTACTCCCTGAAGAAGAATTGACAATCAGTTCTGCAAAACCTGTAGAACTCATACCAAGTAGCACGGATAGGCTCAACACATGTTTTAACGATTTGTTAAATTTTTTCACAATCACTTACTCATCTCAAGGAGGTAAGATACATTTGCGTATTACCTCAAATATGCCTTACATTTACATACAGTGAGCTACAAAATGTACAAATCTTGCAACTGTCACATTCTGCCTATCACTTGGGTTTGGAATACAGATAGGATTGCTAATTTTGTCGTTTCATTGCAAGCTAATTTTGCGTTATGTAACAAAAAAGATGAAAAATCATTCAGAGGGAGAAGCCAGTGATCACAGTTGTTGTAGTAGATGATCATGAGTTAGTTCGCACCGGCATTTGCCGTATGCTCGAAGACCATCTTGATGTACAAGTGATTGGGCAAGCAGAATCTGGTGAAGAAGCGATTAATCTCGTTCGTCAACATCACCCCAACGTGGTGTTATTAGATGTCAATATGCCGGGGATTGGTGGGGTTGAAACCACACGCCGTTTATTACAAAGTGCACCTGACACCAAAGTTTTGGCGGTTAGTGGATTGGCCGAAGAGCCTTATCCGTCTTTGTTGTTAAAAGCTGGTGCTAAAGGCTATATCACCAAAGGTGCGCCTGTGACAGAAATGGTACGCGCCATTAAAAAAGTCATGCAAGGCGGTAAATATTTTAGTGCCGACATTGCAGAACAATTGGCCAGTTCTTATTTATCCGATACCCAACAATCGCCTTTTGATGCTTTGTCAGAACGTGAAATGCAAGTAGCGATGATGGTGGTCAACTGTATTAGCGCACAAGAAATTGCCGATAAGCTGTTTGTGAGTGTGAAAACTGTAAACACCTATCGCTATCGTATTTTTGAAAAACTCAATCTAGATAGTGATGTCAAACTCACCCATTTGGCCATTCGTTACGGTCTGATTAAACCTTAATATGGCAAGTGGTAATCCTCAACTTAATCGCTATTATTTAGGGCGCTGGTATGCGTCCTATCGTTTTTTAATTTCTTTTAGCTTATTACTGATCGCATCAGTTGGGCATTACAGCAATACTTTAGCTGTGTCTTATGCACAATCACATCTATTTATTCTGTTTTTGTACTTTATCTGCAGCACTGCACAATGGTTAATGCTGCGCTATTCACATGTTGCGGCAAGTTATCAGTTGCTTGCTTTATTTATTGTCGATATCGCAATTTTAACCAGCTTAATTTTTATTGGCGATGGTACCAATTTACAAATTAGCCTGATGTTTGTGATGACCATTTTCACCGCCTCATTATTGCTTGAAAAACATAAAGCGCTTTCTGTAACCTTGGTTGCGGTAATTTGTGTCGTTTATCAACACTTTATTGGCTCACTTTTTGCCACATCGCACTCTTTAAATAATATTAGTAACAGTGCCTTATTGGCTGTGCTGTTTTTTTGTGTGTATGCTTTAGGTCAATTTGCAATTCGGCGTTTTGAAGTCTTAGAAAACGTCAATTTAACCCAAGCACAGCAGATACGCCGTTTACAAGATATTAGTAGCTATATTTTAGATCAAATCGAAAGTGGTTATTTGGTTTTAGATGAGAATTATCATGTGATTTTGACCACGCCTGCAGCTTGTGATTTTTTAGGTATTTCACCGATTCATGCCTACGAAAAACAACCGCTATATAGTGTACAACCAGAATTATTTGACGTTTTACATCTAGAGCGTTTAATTGAAGGCGAGAAATTTCAATTTGAAGCCAAACAAAGTTTGTATCAATTACATGTACGGATTCAAAAACTTCGTATTCCCAATCAAACCTTAACACTTTTAGTGTTAGAAGATGCACGTACCATTAATCAACGCGTACAACAGTTAAAACTGGCCTCTTTAGGTCAATTATCTGCCAGTATTGCCCATGAAATTCGTAACCCTTTGGCTGCTATTGTGCAAGCCAATGAATTAATGCGCGATAGTGATCTTGATCAGCAAACTATGCTGAATAATTTAATTGCCAAACAAGCCAACCGAATTGATCGTATTGTTAAAGATACCTTAAATATGGTGCGTAACCGTGAAACCAAAAGCAGTGTAATTCGTTTAGAAAAATTCATTCCACTATGTTTAGAAGAGGATTTTTCTCATGCACGCGATCAAATCAATAGCGTGATTGAACAAGAGGCAGCAATTTATTTTGATGAAGATCAACTGCGTCAGATCTTGATCAATTTATTACGTAATGGCTTACACCATAATCAATCTAGTCCGCACAAGATTGAATTACATGTTTATACTCAGCATAATCATGTGCGCATTGAAGTACGTGACTTTGGTGCAGGCGTGGCAAGCGCAGATATCGCCTCTTTATTTCAACCATTTTTTAGTACCGAAATTAACGGTACTGGTTTAGGTTTGTATCTGTCCCATAGCTTTTGTGAAGCCAATCAGGCCAAACTGTATTATGTAGAACAACAACAAGGCGCATGCTTTCGTATTGAATGCCTCCGCGTCAATTTTGCTTAAATTAATTGGGGTGTCACAGTGGACGTCAAACCACTCGTATTGTTCGTCGATGACGAAGAAGATTTATGTATGCTAATGCAAATGAGCTTAAGTCGTATGGGAATCGACAGCCATATTGCCAATGGTGTTCAACAGGCCAAGCAGTTATTAGAAAAAAATCAATATGATGCTTGTTTAACCGATTTGAATATGCCGGATGGTTCAGGGCTACAATTGGTCAGTTACATTAGCCAATACCATCCGCAATTGCCGGTTGCGGTACTCAGTGCCTATGGCAATATGGACATTGCCATTGCTGCGTTAAAAGCAGGTGCTTTTGATTTTGTCAGTAAACCGGTCAATCAAATTGAGTTACAACATTTACTCAATCAAGCGCTTAATCGTCCAATTTATGCAGCCGATGCCCCCAAACAACAACTGATAGAAGAACAAATGTTGCTTGGACAGTCACCTGCGATTCAACATCTACGTCAAACTATTCAAAAAATTGCGCGCTCACAAGCACCGGTATTTATTCACGGTGAATCCGGTACGGGTAAAGAAGTGGTTGCCAATTTGGTACATTCTTTAAGTAACCGCAGCCATGGCGCTTTTATTGCGATTAACTGTGGTGCTATTCCTTCTGAGCTGATGGAAAGTGAGCTTTTTGGACATAAAAAAGGCAGTTTCACTGGCGCAAACCAAGACAAGCAAGGCTTGATTCAAGCGGCGCACGGCGGCAGTTTATTTTTAGATGAATTGGCCGAATTACCGCTGACTATGCAAGTTAAGCTACTACGTGCAGTACAAGAAAAGCGCATCCGCCCGATTGGCAGTGACAGCGAAATTGAAGTGGATTTTCGCATTATTAGTGCCACGCACCAAAACCTAGAGCAATTGGTCCAACAAGGTAAATTTAGACAAGATTTATTTTTCCGTATTCATGTTATGGATATTCAATTACCACCATTACGTGAGCGTGGCGATGATATTTTATTATTGGCGCGGCATTTTATTGAAAAAATTAGCCAAGAGTGGCAAATCGCACACAAAAATCTAAGTGCTACAGCAGCCAATTTTTTACTGCAACAGCATTTTCCGGGCAATGTGCGTGAATTGCGCAATCTGATGGAACGTGCGCTGACCTTATGTGACAGCACAGAAATTGAGGTTGAGCATTTACAAGCCTCAACTCTACGTAGCTCATCTATTGCTGTAATAGAAGCTACTGTTGCTAACCCAAGTATCCCACAGCAACCTGTTCTACAAGCTAAGCAAAAGTTGCCACAAGAAGGTTTGGAACAGCATTTAGAAAATATCGAAAAGCAGATTTTACTTGATGCTTTAAATATGACCCATTGGAACCGCACATTGGCAGCTAAAAAGCTCGGTATGTCGTTTCGTTCGCTGCGCTATCGCTTAAAGAAATTTGGTTTAGACACCGATGATGAATAAGTTATTGCAGCAATAATAACTCGGCTACTCGCTCAAGATAGTGTTGCTCATTCATGCCCAATTGCATGGCATAGCTTTGGTTGGGCTGAATACCAACACCTTCAATCATTTGCCCATTGGGAGTGTAGTAATGTGCCACCGTCATTTGTAACGCAGCGCCGTTAGATAAGGGGAATAATTTTTGTACCATACCCTTACCATAACTTTTCTCCCCCATGACCCAAGCACGTTTATGTACTTTCATGGCTGCGGTAAATACTTCTGCGGCTGAAGCCGAGCGCTGATTAATCAGCACACCAAGTTTAAGATTGCTAAATTCATGACTTGGTAAAGCCTGAAATTGCTGCTCACCTTCAGAGCGACTTTTAGTCACGACAATTAAACCTTGATCTAAAAACAAATCCGCAGTTTCTACCGCAGCCGAGAGTAAACCACCCGGATTATTGCGTAAATCAATCAGCACTGCTTTAGGGGCATCTGCTGCATATTGCTCAATAATATTTTTAATTTCATTGGCAGTATCTTGTTGAAACACTTGTACTTTAATCACCAACACCTGATTGGGCAACATTTGACTTTGAATGGCAGTATCAATTTTTTGATTACGTACAATTTTTAGTTGCTGACTATTGGCTGCCAATTGCAGATTTAAATTTGAGGCAATTGATCCTGTGAGGAGTGCATTGACTTGATCTTGGTTTAAATTTTTGAGTTCTTGATCATCAATTTTAAATACCGTCACACCATTACGTAAGCCTTGTTTGGCAGAATCAGCATTGCGATCTAAACCAGCCACGACCCATTGTTGATGTTGTTGGTGATATTCAAGTTCAAAATCAACCGTGGCGATTTCGCCTTCAGTGTACTGAATCAGTTGAGTATAGTCTTGGGCAGATAAATAACGAGAATAATTGTCTAAGCCTGCCACCATACCTTGAATGGCAAGTTGAAATAGATGCTGGTCATTTTTTATATCGACATAGTTTTCTTTGACAATGCCGTAGATTTGCACAAATTCTTGAATAGATTCGACGGGTACTTCGGTATAAGCCGGTTCAAATTCGGGAGCAAAATCTCCCGAATCGCCCGCGGTATGACCCAAACTGCTACACATCGCGAAAGCAAATGCTATAGATTTCCATTGGGTCATGACCTTTTCCTTATTTTAATGTAATTAAGTTACGACCTTGCATTTCAGCAGGAATAGGTAACTGCATCAGGCTGAGTAATGTTGGGGCAACATCTGCCAAAACACCACCTTGCGCGATTTCTGCTTGAGTTGGACCGACATAAATAAATGGCACAAGCTCTGTGGTGTGTTGGGTATGCACTTGACCGCTATGGTAGTCTTGCATTTGCTCTACATTACCATGATCGGCAGTAATGAGCATATGGCCGCCTTGTGCCATCACAGCATCATAAACACGACCTAAGCAGGTGTCGACTGCTTCAACCGCTTTGACTGCTGCATCAAACACACCTGTATGTCCAACCATATCACCGTTGGCATAGTTCACCACCAGTAAATCAAACTCACCTGAATGAATTGCTGCAACCAATTCATCGGTCACTTCAATTGCGCTCATTTCAGGTTTTAAATCATAAGTGGCTACATTTGGGGATGGAATCAAAATACGTTTTTCACCCGGATATTCATCTTCACGACCACCGCTGAAGAAGAAGGTTACATGCGCATATTTTTCTGTTTCGGCAATACGTAATTGGGTTTTACCTAAATTAGATAAGTATTCACCAATAGAGTTGACCAAATCTTCTGGCATATATGCAACAGGTGCATTAATGCTGGCTTGGTAACGTGTAAGCATCACAAATTTAGCTAATTGAGGCACCACTTTACGTTCAAAACCGGCAAAGTCAGTTTCTACAAAAGCACGGGTCAACTCACGGGCACGGTCGGCACGGAAGTTCATAAACACAACGCTGTCGCCGTCTTGTACTTGAGCTACATCACCAATACGAGTGGCTTTAACAAATTCATCTGACTCATCAGCTGCATACGCTTGGGCTAAACCTTCCACAGCAGTGGCTGCTGTACGGGTTGCCTCACCTTCTGTTAATAAGCGATACGCTTGTTCAACACGGTCCCAACGATTGTCACGATCCATCGCGAAGTAACGACCAATCATAGTCGCAATACGACCTTGATTTGGGTACTGTGCAAATAAGGCATCTAGTTTTTGTAAAGAAGGTTCAGCACTACGTGGTGGTGTGTCACGACCATCTAAGAAAGCATGTAGATACACTTTGGCACCGCGTTTAAGCGCAAGCTCAGCCATCGCCACAATCTGATCTTCGTGAGAATGTACACCACCTTCTGACAACAGACCCAATAAATGTACCGCACCGCCTGTAGCTTTGGCTTTTTCTACCGCATCGATAAGTACTTCGTGATTAAAAAAATCACCGGTACGGATGTCTTTGGTAATACGAGTAAAGTCTTGATACAAAACACGACCTGCGCCAAGGTTCATATGGCCCACTTCTGAGTTACCCATTTGACCATCAGGTAAACCTACATCTTCGCCTGAACCTGAGATTAGACCATGCGGATGTTTTTGCTGCATTGCCGTTAAATTTGGGCGTGCAGCCGCTAAAAACGCATTATCTTCAATTGCTTCGCGGTGACCCACACCATCCATAATCACCAATACGTGTGGGATTTTGCCAGCAGTTGCATCCGTCATAACCAGTACTCTTGTGTCTACAAATTAAACTCTATCTTACCCAATTTTAGGGTCAGACTCTATGTTTGGCTTTAGGCTTAAAACCTTCAAGCACCATGCTTGGATGTAGGATTTAGCGTGCGCGATGCAGCAAATAACCGCCCACCACAAACATGAAAATAATCGGAATAAATACAAACCATGCCGGTGATGGTGAATACACCAAACTTGCATAGCCCAAGAAATCTTGTAAATAAAAGAAAGTTAAACCTACAAATAAAGCAATCACCAAACGAAAGCCCATAGACTGTTGACGCAAGGGTCCAAAAATAAATGAACAGGCAATCAACACCAAGGCAATCAGTGCAAATGGTGCACCCACTTTTTGCCAAAATGCCAACTGATAGGTTTTTGGCACTTGGCTATATTCATGCATATACCCCATAAAGCTCACCAATTGACTTGGTGATAAATCTTCTGGGTCAATAGTGACCATATGCACGTATTTAGGTTGTAAAGCTAAAGACAAATCGCTATTGGCTTGTTTGGTCAAACTTGCATTGCCTTGGGCTAAAATATTCATCTCTTGCGTGTTCTGTAAACGCCATTGACCATCTTGCACAAACTGCCCTTGTTCTGCATTGAGTGTGCCACGTAGACGATAGTCATTGTCAAAGTCAGTCACTTGAACATTACGTAATTCACCTTGAGCATTGGCATAATCAATATAAATAAAGCGTTGTCCTTCACGGCTCCAATAGCCTTTGACTTCGCCTAATTCTGCAACTGCACGATGACTTTTGACACTTTTAGCTTGCTCAGAGCTATATGGAATTACCCATTCACTTAATGCAAATGACAAGACCACTAACAATAAAGCCGAACGAATGACCCAACCGACAATACGCCATAGACTCACCCCTGCCGCACGCATGACAATCAGTTCACTGTTTGAAGCCAATGTACCTAAACCCAAAACAGCACCAATTAAGGCTGAAATAGGTAAAATTTCATATAAGGCACTTGGCGCACCCCATAGCACATGTAGCAAAGCACTCCACGCGCCATAGCCGTCTTTAAGCTCACCTAATTCACCTAAATAGGTAAATAAAATTTGTAAGCCCGATAAAATCGCGGTTGCCCCTAACATCGCTAAAGCTGTGGTTCGGGTCACATGTTTGGCAACAATTCGACGTGCAAGCATTTTTATGACCTCACTTAGCTAACTTTTTACGAAGTTTAGGCGCCAAACTCTGTTTGCGCGAAAACAACATACCGGCTGCGGCATAGATAAACAGCACCAATGGATAAGCCCAAATCCCCATTTCTTCTTTACTAATACGCGTTTTTACCGCCATTAATGCCACAATTAAACTGGCAAAAATCAGTAAAGCAGGAAACAGCTTTAAGTAACGTCCTTGACGTGGACTCACCTCAGACAAAGCTGTTGCTAAAATTAAAGCAATCACAATGGCAAAGGGTACAAATACGCGCCAACCTAACTCACTTGCCACCACTGGATCTTGACGGTTTTTCCAAAGTTCTGTGGTTTTTAAGGCCTCAACTTCGGTACTTTCAAATTTGGCTTCTTTGTCGGTTTCTAAACGTAAGCGATAATTTTCAAATTCAGCTTGGCTATATTTGGCAGTATCCGGATAAATTTCATAACGACGCCCTGCGGTTAAATCCACCACACTGGCATTGTCATTGGCAAACTCAACGCGGGTGGCTTCTTGCGCCAAAATCATCACATCAGGTTTACCTTCTTGGGTGGCACGCTGATAGAAGAAAATATCTTTTAAGTTTTTACGATCTTCAGATAACGACCCTGCATAAATGGTGTATTGACCCGATGATATAAATTCTTTAGGGCGCACCAAGTCAAAGCCTGTACGTACCGCTTGGGTGCTGGTGAGTTGCTCAAACTGACGAATACCCCACGGCGCCATCCACAGTGTTAAAGCCGCTTGTACCGCTAAAAACACCACCGTCATTGGCACCAATAGACGTGCCAAACGGTTACGACTCATGCCGCTGCCATTTAAGACCGCCATTTCGTGATCAACGTAAAGACGCCCAAACACCAACATCAAGCCAATAAAAAAGCCCAATGGAAGAATTAAGGTTAAAAATTCAGGTAAACGATAGCCAATAATGCTAAACAAAATACTGGCATCCAAACGCCCTTGCGCCGCCACACCAAAGTATTTGATCAGACGACCGCCCATCATAATTAAGGTCAGTAAAGCAATCACCACCAAGGAGGTCGACACGACTTGCTTGACCAGATAACGCCGAATAATCAAATGAATTCTTCCAAAAAATGCCCGAATAAACTGCTATTAGTTTACCCGAATGTTGAAAATATAAAACCTAGTTATTGAAACTCTACCCTTTGGCGAGTTTCAGTGGTTTAATGAATCATAAAACTTTAAAAAGGCCTGAATACCGTATATGAAACTTACTATGAATACGTCATTCACTCAGAATACGTCTAGCCAATCTTTGTTGATTTTAGTTGATTCTGAACAAGTACAACAGGCAGCAACCACTTATTCGATCAGTGACTTGGCAAAACTTACCGAAGCGACACAGTTTAAAGCAAGCTTGACTGAAACTCTGCCGTTAATTGCGCAAATTGATGCAGCGCCAAATAGTGCATTGGTGGGTGTGGGCAAATCGGACGAATTAAATCCAAATAAATTGGCAAAAATTGCCCAAACTATTATTAAAGCCACACAAAAAAAATTCGCTCATATCAGTATTGATATTTCGGCATTACCAAGCGAGCAGCATTATTTATTTGCTTTAAGCCTGACCCAAGCAGCCTATGGTTTCGATGAATTTAAATCTAAGAAAAATGAATTTGTATTAAACCAAGTCAGCTTGATTGCCAAAGACAGTCCGTTAACGACACAACAACTCAATTTAGTTGAAGCCATTGAATTGGGTCAAAACTATGCGCGTGATTTAGGCAACCGTCCGGGTAACATTTGTTTCCCTGAATACTTAGCCGATCAAGCTCAAGCCTTAGCTGCTGAATTTCCTGATTTAATTAAAGTCACTGTACTTGATGAACAGCAAATGGCTGATTTGGGTATGGGTGCATTCTTGGCGGTGAGCAAAGGTTCTGAGCGTCCGGGACGTATCATTAATATTGAATATCAAGCCGAGCGTTCAGAAGCGCCTGTAGTATTAGTGGGTAAAGGCATTACCTTTGATACCGGTGGTATTTCGTTAAAACCGGGCGCTGGTATGGACGAGATGAAATACGACATGTGTGGGGCTGCGTCAGTCTTGGGTACAATGCGTGCGCTGTGCCAAGCACAATTACCCATTCATGTGGTAGGTACGATTGCTGCAGCTGAAAATATGCCATCAGGCGGTGCAACACGTCCGGGCGACATTGTGACCACTATGAGCGGTCAAACGGTTGAGATTTTAAATACCGATGCCGAAGGACGTTTAGTGTTATGCGACACCTTAACCTACGTTAAACGCTTTAACCCTGCTGTTGTTGTGGATATTGCCACCTTAACCGGCGCATGTGTGGTGGCGCTAGGTTCAGTGCTCACAGGTATGTTTACCCCAGACGATGCTTTAGCACAAGAACTTGAAACTGCAGGTCAAACTTCATTTGACCGTGTATGGCGCTTGCCTGTAATTGATGACTATCAAGAACAACTTGATTCACCATTTGCCGATATTGCCAATATTGGTGGCCCAAAAGCAGGTTCAGTCACAGCAGCATGTTTCTTACAACGCTTTACCCGTGACTATCGTTGGGCGCATTTAGACGTAGCAGGCAGTGCATGGAATTCAGGCGCGAATAAAGGTGCAACAGGTCGTCCTGTTCCATTACTCATGCAGTTCATCGCTGATCGTGCCAACAATGGCTAAAGTTAGCTTTTATCTGTTTGAACAAAGCCTCGAAGGACAGGTGGAAATCACCTGTCGTTTGTGCCGAAAAATTCTAAAGCAACCTGCAAAAATTTGGCTGTATGTGCAAGATGCACAATTGCAGCAGCAGCTAGACGATGCGCTATGGAGTTTTGATGCGGTGAGTTTCTTGCCGCATGGCATTGATCAACCCAACGCCACAATTTGCATTTCGGCACAATTACCCGATGCACAAGACTGGATTGTGTTTAATTTTAACCCCAACGCACTTGAACAATGTCAGGCCTTTAGCCACATTATTGAAATTATTGAAAATCACTCGGATGCCAAGACCTTAGGCCGAGAAAAATTTAAACATTATCGTCGTCTTGGAATTGAACCACGTACGTTCAAATTATAAAGCTTAAAGGAGATCATCGGTGCGATTAAACGTCAGTCAAGATTTTAAACAGCGTTGGTTGGCTACACCAACGGCGGTACGTCAGGTCTATTTAGACGACCTCGCCCGAATTTGTGATCTCTTACAACCTGAAGTTGACAGCCACACTTGGCTTAAGCAAGAGCAACATCATGTAGCTCAATCCAAACAACGCATTAAACAGGCTTATTTAGATTATCAAGCCGAACTTATTGCTGCCAAACGTTTAAAACAGCGCTTAGTACTTGAACAACAACTTGCCGAAAAACGCGCTTTACAGGCTAAGCAAGCCGCTGAACTTGAGCAACAGCAACACATCGCGCAGCAAAAACAACTGCAAGTTTTACAGGTAATCCGCCAACAACAAACTCAAGCAGTTGATACCTATGTGGCACGCTACCAAAAAAATCCTGAACACAGCTACTCAGCTTTTAATAAAGCTGTTCATCTACCAGACACCAGCATGTTGTCTGAACTTGAAAGTGTACGCTTACGTTTAGAGCTTGAAGCTGAAGCTGTGATAGAAGCTAAGGTCAATGAATTACGTCGTTTATTAAAATCAGCGGCCAAAGAAGAAATTAATTTAGTGCTACAAAATAGTGCATTTTCAAGTGAAATTTCGCACCAAGAATTACCATAGTTTTTAAAACCGCCCGATTATACTTCAGTTGAATATTCAGAAAATTTGTTTAAATTGTCATTAAATTGACATATTTTTGTCACAAAATAACCAAATGAGTGCAAAGATTCTCGTAATCTGAGCATAGAGGGTACTCAATAACGATAGTATGATAGGGTCACTATGGATATTTTAAATCAAGTTTCAACTAAAATTGCTGCACTAAAAAGTGGCGATCAATGGGTTGTAACTGCCAAAGACCTATGGATTAGCCGCGCTGATTTCCAATCTTTAGCAGTGTACTTGTCGCGTCAAGCAAGTGAAGGTGATTTTTCTATTGATGAAAAGCAGCAACACTCGGCGTGGTTAGATCAAGCATCTTTAACGGTGCTCAAACACTAAAATATTCAAGCAAAAAGCCCATATCATATGGGCTTTTTTTATATCAATAAATCTTTAAAAAAACCGACAATATTTCCTAAACCATAACCAATCGACAGTAATACTCCAATCCATAAGCCACTACCTAAAATGTTATATAAGGTAAATTTAGCCGGATTCATGCGTGCTGAACCTGCAGCAAATGGTGCAAATGAGCGTACAAAAGGCACAAAGCGCGCAATTAAAATGGTGAATGCACCATGTTTAACAAAGTAATGATTGGTCTTTTGTATGTACTGTGGCTTAAAAAAGCGGGAATGCTGATTAAAGTACTTTAGCCCCAATACTTGACCGGTATAATAATTGATGGTGTAGCCCAATGTAGCCGCAATAAATAGCAATACTCCCATGTATTGCAAGTGCACATCGCTACTGGTTGAACATAGTGCCCCTACAGCAATCAGTAAGCTGTCTCCGGGTAAAAAGAACATAAATACCGAGCCGGTTTCTGCCAAAATCACCAAAAATAAAATGGCATAAATCCACACCCCATATTGCTCAAGCAACATAGGTAACCATTGCTCTAAATGCAGTAAAATCTCCATCATGGCATAAATTCCATAGCGTGCCCTCTCCTGCTATTTTGGTTAAAAACTAATTTGCACATAAAAAAACAGTCTAATTTTTCAACTAGACTGTCTCTATGTTGCGATAGTTTTACTTCAAGAAGCCATTTTCTGCAAGAAAATCCATACTAATTTTTGACGCTTGCGGTTGTTCGGCGGCTTTATCTCCAAGCAACAAGCGCTCGATATAGCGGGCTAACACATCCACTTCAAGGTTCACTTTGCTGCCCATTTTCCATGTAGAAATATTGGTGCGCTCTGCGGTATGTGGGATTAAATTTAAGCTTAAAATATTGCCACGTAAGTAATTAATGGTCAGGCTAATGCCATCTACAGTCACCGAGCCTTTTTCGGCTAAGTATTTGGCAATTTCACGCGGTGCTTCAACTTCAAAATATAAAGAGCGTGCATCTTGGCGTGCTACAGTAATTTGGCCCACAGCGTCTACATGCCCTGACACAATATGCCCACCAAAGCGTGTGGTCGGTAGCATGGCTTTTTCAACATTGACCACTTGACCCACTTGCCAATTGCCCAATGTGGTACGGGTTAAACTCTCACGCGATACATCGGCTTCATACCAATTATCACCCCATGCAATCACGGTTAAACAAATACCATTGGTGGCAATTGAGTCGCCTAAATGCACATCCGACATATCCAAATTGGTTTGAATACGTACCCGTACATCCCCTCCTACGCTTTGTAGGCTTTCTACTTTTCCTAAACTTTCTACAATGCCTGTAAACATAAGCGCTTCTCTATTAGCTAAATGAGGGCTTTACCACAGTGCCAATTGGGTCGCAACGCTTGCGGTATCCACACCACCTAACTCTGCATAATGATGCAATTGCGTCAACAATTGACGTAAAGGTGGACCAGATTTAGCATGTGTGTCGGTAATGACAATAAATTCTAAGACACGCGCCCGTTCTGATTGACGTTGCTTACTAACCCGATAGCGCGGTACATCTTGCGTGAGTAAAGTCACACGACCACGTTTTAAATTGGCTTGCAGTAAATCTACTGCATCAATATTACCATCAGTTGAGTAACTGGTCAGGATGTAACGTGCGTTAATGGTTGCGACTAATTTTTCATAGGCTTCTTTGGCGTATCGTGAAGAATTGTACGGGCTTGGACGCTCTTTACGCCACGCACGATCAATACCACTTTTAAAACCTTTGGTGTCTGGGGTAGGTAAATCCACTTGATCCCAAAGTGTTAAGGCATTCAGCACATGATAATTACTGCTATAAGCATGCTGATTATAAGGTGGATCTAAATAGGCGACATCCACTTCAAAACTGCTCATTTGATTGGCAAGATGCTGCGCGTCAACACACCATACTTCTGCCGCAGGTTGCTGCGCTGCACCAACTTCACAAAAACGACTTGGAGTGAGCCATAATAAAGATTCAATACGCTCTAATGCAGTTTGGGTTTTTCCGCCCCAACCATGATGAAAACTTTTAAATACACCTGAGGTATTACTGACAAAACTTGCCGAATATAACAGTGGTGCAAGTAAAGCACTCATTTCTACATCATCAATCGCGCCTTGTGCTTGCCATGCTGCAATTTGCTGACGAATTGCGTCAATACGCATGCCATTACGGCGTTTAAAGAACAAACGATCACGGCTTGGGTCATAAATTTCATCATTACGCGGACATAAATTATGCGTGACCCAACCTTTAACTTCAGGTAAACGGTTTAAATAATCAATGGCTTTTTGATAACCACCCAATTCTTTAAATGCAGGTGCTTCAGTACAAGATAAAATTGCACTGTTTAGCGCATGACTATAAGGTTCCCAATCATTGGCAATCACACGATAACCATTTTGGCGCGCCAAACGTGATACCACACCTGAACCTGCAAAAAAGTCAGCAAAAATTGGCGAACGCCCATCATCACGCTTTAACGTGCCAGTGCTTTCTAAGGCTTCTAAAATTAAATGCAATAAACGGCGTTTATTGCCTAAATAAGGTACCAATTGATGGAAAAGGTATTCATCGGTGGTGCGCGCAGCATGGCGACGTTTATGGTAAACCGTAGATGACTCTGAACTCATAGTGTCTCTTGCATTGGAATCAGTCTTAAACGTACATCACTGCCTATTTGGATGGCATCAATGAGTTTAAAACGTTGTTGCTCTGCCATACGGCTAAATTCGGTGTTAAACATAGCGCGTGCAGACTGACCTAAAAAGGTGGGTGCAACGTAGCTAATGAGTTCATCGACTAAATTGGCATGTAAAAATGCGGTTGATAAGGTGGC
The DNA here is from genome assembly GCF_947624825.1 of uncultured Acinetobacter sp. Classification (GTDB taxonomy): domain Bacteria; phylum Pseudomonadota; class Gammaproteobacteria; order Pseudomonadales; family Moraxellaceae; genus Acinetobacter. The sequence goes on along the minus strand of NZ_CANQLZ010000005.1, from coordinate 30,745 downwards.
CCCTGCTTCAACCAATACATCATAAATCTGTTTGTCTTTTAAGGTTTTGAGTAAATCTTGCAGACTTTGTACCTCAAATTGCTCAACCCCTAAATCAGCCAATTCTTGACGATAAGGCGTCATCACCATGACTTGGTCGGGTTGGGCTAAGATTTTGGCATTGAGTGGTAAACGCCCTTGACGATCTAATACCACACGTTTGGGTTGTACCACATGGGCTAAATCTATCTCGCCTAAGTCACGCACGTTTAATTCACAATCATCAGCCAAGACCGTTTCAATTCCAGTAATGACCGCACCTGAAATAGCGCGCCAATGTTGCACATCAAGACGTGCTTCAACTCCAGTAATCCACTTAGATTCACCCGATGCCATTGCAGTACGCCCATCTAAACTTGAGGCAATTTTCAAGCGTACATAGGGTTGACCTGTGGCCATAGATTTTAAAAAGCCTAAATTGAGTTGATGTGCCTGTTGCTCTAACACGCCCACTTCAACTTCAATACCGGCATCTTTTAAAATTTGCACGCCCTTGCCTGCCACCAATGGATTTGGGTCAGGACACGCCACTACTACTTTGGCCACGCCTGCTGCAACTAAACCTTTAGCACACGGCGGTGTACGCCCAAAATGCGCGCATGGCTCTAACGTCACATAAGCAGTTGCACCTTTGGCTTGCTCACCTGCAGCACGCAAGGCAAAGACTTCGGCATGGGGTTGACCGGCTTTGGGATGAAAACCCTCACCGACCAATTGACCGTCTTTCACAATCACGCAACCAACATTGGGATTGGGCTTAGTAGAATATTGCCCTTGTTTGGCTAAGGCAATCGCTTGTTGCATCCATTTTTGATCTTGGCTTAGATGGCTCATTTAAGCTTACTCAACATCTTGGTCACGTTGTTGCATTTGTTCAATCTGACGACGAAATGCTTCGACATCTTGGAAATCTTGATAAACCGATGCAAAACGCACATAAGCCACATGATCCATGGCAAACAAAGCTTGCATCACAATTTCCCCAATGGTGCGTGATTTGACATCACGTTCACCTAAACGACGAATTTTAAGTTGAATGTCGCTGAGTACCGCTTCAATTTGTTCTTGTGTGACCGGACGTTTTTGTAGCGCATGCATTAAAGAGCGACGTAATTTGGCTTCATCAAAAGGTTCATTTTTACCATCGGATTTAATCACCCGTGGCATCACAACTTCGTAGCTTTCAAAAGTGGTAAAACGCTCACCGCAACTAATGCATTCACGGCGACGACGGATTTGACAACCCTCTGCTGCCAAGCGTGAATCAATTACTTTACTATCTGCAGCGTTGCAAAATGGACAATGCATAGCGGTAAAATTGAACCCAAAAACTGAACACTGAGTGTAGCAAAAAATCTGATCTTTGTAGAGCTTTACGCTAGATATAGAAAAAAAACAGCCCTTTTGGGCTGTTTAATACTATATATAGTTTTTTAATTAGTCGACGCGTTCGCCATGCTGACTTAAATCAAGACCCATACGTTCATCATCCGATGCCACACGAATACCAATCGTCATGTCTAATACTTTTAAGATAATAAAGGTAAGCATTGCAGAGTAAGCCACTGTGGCCAAGACACCTTCAACTTGCACCCAAAGTTGATGCATTAAGTTGGTCGGTACAGCATCGCCCATAATAAATTCACTGGCAAAGAAAGCAGTTAAGATTGCACCAACAATACCGCCTACACCATGCAAACCAAAGGCATCGAGTGAATCATCGGCTTTAAGCATGCGTTTTAATGCAGTAATACCCCAAAAGCACACCACACCCCCAATTAAGCCCATGGCTAATGCACCACCAACTGTGACAAAACCTGCAGCAGGGGTAATCACCACCAAACCTGCTACTGCACCCGATGCACCACCCAATACCGATGCTTTACCACGTACGATTTTTTCGGTCACCAGCCAAGATAATGTTGCTGCTGCCGCTGCCACTTGGGTCACCACCAAAGCATAGCCTGCTGAACCATTGGCACCTAAAGCTGAACCACCATTAAAGCCAAACCAACCGACCCACAGTAAACTTGCACCCAATACAGTTAAGGTTAAGTTATGCGGTGCCATAGATTCACGCCCTAAGCCCATACGCTTACCTAACATATATGCTGCGACCAAGCCTGCCACACCTGAGTTGATGTGTACGACCGTACCACCTGCAAAATCCAGTGCGCCATCGTTGCCTAACCAGCCACCACCCCATACCCAATGGGTAATCGGTGCATACACCACCACTGACCAAATCGCAATAAAAGCCACAAACGCACCAAACTTCATGCGCTCGGCAATTGAACCACTAATAATGGCAACCGTGATAATGGCAAAGGTCATTTGGAAAATAACAAACAAGATTTCTGGAATTGAGCCGCTTAAAGTTTCTGTTGTAATGCCTGCGAGCATGACTTTGTCGAGGTTACCAATAAAAGCATTACCATCACCAAAAGCAAGACTATAGCCGACAGCAATCCAAGTAATACTGACCACGGCAGCAGCAACAAAGCTATGCGCCATAGTGCTTAACACGTTTTTCTTACGCACCATACCGGCATAAAAAAGCGCAAGACCGGGAATGGTCATGAGTAGAACTAATGCAGTTGAAATTAAGATCCAAGCTGTGTCCCCGGTATCAAGCACAGCTTCTGGTTCAGCTACTTCTACGCTACTTATGCTCTGTGTGACAACAGGAATCAGATCTGATGGTATTGTTTGTGTCGTCACCTGTGTGACTTGTGAATTTGCTGTTTCTACTGCCGTTACTTCTTGAGCCCAGGCAGCAGACCCAGCTAATAATGCGCTGGATAAACCAAACGCAAGCAGCGCCTTTTTCATTCGTTTCCCCCAACCGTGTTTTTTTAAGTTATGCCCAAAGGAGCAAACTTCATGCCAACCTATTAAACTGCGTCGGCACCTGTTTCACCGGTACGGATACGAATCACTTGCTCTAAGTTTGTGACAAAAATTTTGCCATCACCAATTTTACCAGTGCTTGCAACACGGGTAATTGACTCAATCACAGGCTCAACCATTTCGTCGCTAATTGCGATTTCAATTTTTACTTTTGGTAAAAAATCAACAACATACTCAGCACCGCGATATAGCTCAGTATGGCCTTTTTGACGACCAAAGCCTTTTACTTCAGTTACAGTAATACCTTGTACGCCAATTTCAGAGAGCGCTTCACGCACATCATCAAGTTTAAACGGTTTAACAATTGCAGTTACGAGTTTCATCTTTGTATTCCTTCGGTTTCTTGCACCAGTAAGGTTTTATGTTCAAATTCCGTGCCAAAGCCCTAAGGTTGGGGGATGTTAAGGCTTTTCACGTTGCTTATTTATACATTATTTTAAGGGTCGGCATGTAGTCACAATGCTAAAAAAAATACATATTTACTCAGAAAATAACGATTAAAATCATCGAAAGAAAGTGTATTTTTCTATCATGACTAGGGCAAGTGCCTGAGCGGTGCTACACTAAAATGACTTTATTATTCACTGGGCTTACGCATGCTTGAAACTTTGATCCAAGCCATTTTGCAACAGATTGATCAACCTAAAAAAGATCTTGAACATAACCTACGCGCCTTGCTACAAGAGGCGGTGAGTAAAATGGATTTGGTCTCGCAAGATGAAATGGAACGTCAACGCCACGCGTTGCAACAGGCAAATTTACGTCTTGAGCAACTGATGCAACATATTGACGCACTAGAGCAGCAGCTAAAACAGAAATAAGCACCCATTTTGTGCATTTTTTCAGCAAAATTATCCAGTGAATATGCACCAATAAGGAGCATGTGTGATGTCTTTTGCGAAAATTTATACGCGTGGTGTGTTGGGCTTAGATGCCCCTTTAATTGAAGTTGAAGTGCATATTAGCCAAGGTTTACCTTCTTTAACCATGGTTGGGCTAGCCGAAGCTGCGGTACGCGAAAGTAAAGACCGTGTGCGCTCTGCTATTCTTAATAGCGGTTTTAACTTTCCCACCAAACGTCTGACTATTAATTTAGCCCCTGCAGATTTACCTAAAGATGGTGCACGCCTAGATTTAGCCATTGCGCTTGGAATTTTAATCGCTTCTGATCAATTACCAGAACACAGCACAGCAGGTTTAGAATTTATTGGTGAGCTTGCCTTAGATGGACAATTACGCCCCACTACAGGCACTTTAAGTATTGCCATTGCCTGCCAACAAGCAGGTCATCAATTGATGTTACCTGCTGAAAATGCACCAGAGGCTGCCAAGCTCAGTGACTTTGCGGTATTTGCAGCCCACAATTTAACGCAGGTTTGTCAGCATTTAAATCAAACCGATTTATTGGTGCCTTATGTCATCACTGCTGAACATGCTTTTGAGCCAAGTAGCTTAGATTTAGCCGATGTTAAAGGTCAACTAAGACCACGGCGCGCCTTAGAAATTGCCGCAGCAGGCGGACATTCTTTATTATTTAAAGGACCACCGGGGACAGGTAAAACTTTACTTGCCTCGCGCTTAGCTGGCATTTTGCCGCCCTTAGACTTAAACGAAAATTTAGAAGTGGCGCGCATCTACTCTGTTGCAAATGTGCCTCATGCCTTTGGCACACGCCCTTTTCGCGCACCGCATCATACTGCCTCAGCCATCGCTTTGGTGGGTGGTGGTTCACAACCTAAACCCGGTGAAATCACCCTTGCTCATTTAGGGGTTTTATTTTTAGATGAACTACCAGAATTTGACCGAAAGGTATTAGAGGTTTTACGCCAGCCTCTTGAATCTAAGCAGATTGTGATTTCACGTGCCTCAAGGCAAATGACCTTTCCTGCCAATTTCCAACTAATTGCCGCAATGAACCCTTGTCCTTGTGGTTATGCCTTTCATCAAGATCAACGCTGTCAATGTTCTGCTTTAAGTATTCAGCGCTATCAAAATCGTATTTCAGGGCCATTACTCGATCGTATAGATTTGCATATTGATGTACCACCGTTGCCGGCTGAAGAATTACAAAGCCGCATACCTGCTGAAAATTCAGCCACAGTACGTGCACGGGTAATCCAAGCGTATGAGCAACAAATCAAGCGCCAAGGCATGCTCAATAGCGCATTAAGCCCACAAGGCTTAGAACAATATGCTTACCTTAATCCACAAGCCCAACAAATTTTAAGCCTTGCTCAACAACGTCTTAATTTATCGGCACGTGGCTATCATCGTGTGTTACGCGTGGCTCGCACTATTGCCGATTTAAACCTAAGCCTTAATATTGAAAGTGCCCATATCACTGAAGCGTTGTCTTATCGAGGGGCTACGCAATAAGCTTACAGAGTTTATCTAAATCTAAACTGTGCTTTTGAATGAGTCGTGCAGCCTCTTGTTGCAATAAACTAATATTACCTTGCGTGGCATTATCTAGATCATCTGAAGCATAGGTGAGACTTTGTTGTAAGCGAAAATAGCGCTCTGTTTCTAATAAATTATTGAGCTGATAGTCTACCGCATCTGCCATACCATCAAACATACAATTGAGTAATGCTAATACCAATTCCAATTTTTCCCAATGTTTGGCTTCATGGTAATAAATGGGACGCACCAATTCTCCTGTACCTAAAGATAACAACAAAATATCAGCTTCATCAGGGAAAATCCGACGTGCCTCAGCATAAGCCGACATAGCAGGATTATTCACAAAAATTCCACCATCTACCAATACACGCGGCTCACCGTTAACGGCAATTTTTGCAGGTTCAAAATAAGTGGGGGCCGCAGCAGTGGCACGCCCTGCATCACGCATGAGGACATCGGCATATTCAGCTCGCCAACTTTTTAAAAATAAAGGCTCACGTTTTTCTAAGTCATAGGTGGTAATCATGGTTTTAACTCAGCATTTGGCTAGATCCGTATTTTTAAAATAGTCTTTTAATACTGCTTCTAAACCATGATCAGAATAGGTCTCATCCGTTAAGCCACCCACAGAAGAAAAGCCTTGCCATAAAGAACGAGCAAAAATTTCAGCTAAATCCGCAGCGCTATATTCAGGTCGGCCAAACTGGTCGGCTTTGGTTAAACCTAAACTTAAAATTCCACCGGTAGATGTACCTGCAAATAGGTCAAAGCAGGCACTGATCGGCTTATCGATACGTTTTTCAATTTCAGCCAATACTAACGCAGGAATAATGCCGCGAATCCCACCACCATCAATACTTAATATTTTTTTCATGCTTCGACGCTTTGATTATTATTGTTTTATTTATATAGCATAAAAAAAGCGGCCAAGTCTTGACCGCTGATTATTGGTTAAAATATTAAATCACTTAGAAGTTATAACTTAAGCCAAACACCACTTTGTTTTTTTGTTTTTCATCAATTCGGTTATATCCACCCATAATCAAATCAACACTCATTTCTGCCCCTGTGTTGCCCAAAGGATGGCTTAAGCCGGCAGTAAAATGACGGAAACCAAAATCTTCTGTGGTTGCAAAATATGGACTCGTATCATCGTTATAGTAGTACATACCTAAAGAAGTATTAAGGGTAAAATCACGTGGTAAAGCATGGCTATAGGCTGCTAGTAAATAGGTATCGCCTGTGTTGCCCCAGTTCACATCATCCCACAAAGTTTGTGCAGTTAGACTTAAATTTTTATAGTTGACACCTAGCACACTTTCAAGCGCATCTGCATCGGCATCCGATTCATAGTAGTAATAATAAACTGCACCTAAGTTATAGCCCCAATCATCATTAATACTGCCGTTATAACCCAAATAAAAATCATGCTCAAAAGTATCACTGCCTGTGTAATCTTCTACTCCTGCGTCATAGTCTGTTAATGAGTAACCAATAGTTGAACCCCAATAACCTGCATAAAAACCTGATGCATGACTATAATCTAAACCACCTTGAATGGTGACCTTGTCATTTTCAGGGCTATTGGTCAGACCACGTGAATTGTAACTTGATAACACAGCGATATTACCGCTGATTTGATGCTCAGAATTGACTTCTTCAGCTGCAAATACGCTCGTTGTGCCTAGTGCCAGACACAATGCTGCCGATAATTTAGTTGTCAATTGCATGATGATTCCCCTATATATTGATGTTGTTCAAATTCATTTTTACTTAAGCCAAGCTTTAGCAATTGCTATGCCAATGTGATAAAAAGCCCAAGTTTTAAAATATGCTTTTAATCTAAATAACTGTTTGCTATTTATTTTTATCAAGAATGTTAATGTGATTTAACAGGTTATAATTTACAACTTCCTCCTCAAATTGTATTTTTGGCATGAGTTAACGTGATCATAAAATTCGCTTTTTTTAAAGGCAGGTTATTTTGCCTATAAATGGTGCATTTTGCCTAATGTTTATGCACCTTAGTCAGCTTTAACATAAAAATTAAATGCCTTATGGCTCATGCTGCAATCGTGTTGCACTTTTTCTAACATTTATGGCAAGTTAAAATTTTTCTAGCGCTTTTTTAAAGTTCTATTTGCCTATTTAATTTAAAGCCAATAAAAGCGATATATGTTGTGTCGTCAACAGCGTAGTAAGGTTTGTAAATATCCTAATTGAGTTTATGTCGCTAAAAATAATTAAGCATAAAATTTAGACATGAGTTTTTAAAAAGAATTTTATATATATTTTTGTTTTTAAAAGAAAAAAAAATTAAATTCATAATTTTGAAATATAAAAGTAAAAAAACTATCGCATCCTTCAGCTCAATTGTGTACTTTTAACTACATAAATTTTACAAAAATCATATTTTGTTGCCGCATTGCACACTCAGTACATTGCCACACCCAAAATATTGGCTTTCGTTTTCCCCTAAATTTTGTATGAGGCTCTCTCCCAATGCAAAAACTTACCTTGGCAGTTTTAATCCAAGCTGCACTCGTTTCATCGGTATACGCAAGTGAACAAAGCGAAGCCAAAGGCTTTGTTGACGGTGCTGAAGGTTCTGTCCTTTTCCGTACTGGCTATTTAAACCGCGATAAAAAAGATGGTTTAACCGACACAAGCTCAGCTGCACAAACGGCGATCTTTAAATTAGATTCAGGCTTTACTCAAGGTAAAGTAGGCTTTGCTGTAGGTGTTGTTGGTGATGCCTCAATGAAGTTAGGCGCAAATAAAAATACGGGCAACCAAATGATCCCGCGTGATAGTTCAGGCGATGCCTATGATCATTGGGTACGTGGTGGCGCTAACGTTTCAGCACGCATTTCAAACACGACAGTGACTTATGGTACACAAGTGTCTGAGTTACCTGTATTGGCCAGCAACACAGCGCGTTTAGTGCCTGAGTACTTCACAGGTTTATATGTAGAAAGTAACGAAATTAAAGACTTAACTTTAATTGGTGGTAAGTTCACACAAAACCAATGGTCAAATGATATTAAATCAGATGCTCAAGGTTTAGATAGCGCAATTTTTTGGGGTGCAAAATACAAGTTTAACGACCAAGTCAACGGTGCTTACTACGGCGTTGATGTTGAAGATAAACTTGATCGTCACTATGCCAATGTCAGTTATACACGTCCTTTAAAAAATGACGCGTCATTGACTCTAGATGCGATGGGTTACCAAACTGATTGGGAAGCAGGTGCAGCAACTACCGACAAACGCAGTCTAACTGAATCTTTAAGTAACACCATTTGGGGTGTATCTGCAAGCTATAACAAAGATGTTCATAGCGTAGCGTTGTCTTATCAAGACAATAGCGGCGATATTGGCTATGACTATGCCTATAACGCAGATGGCTTACAAAGTATTTATGTACCAAACTCATACCTTTCTGATTTTAACGGTAAAGATGAAAAATCAGTGGGTTTAATGTACAACTATAACTTTAAAAATCATGGCTTAGCGGGCTTAAATTGGACCAGTGCTTTTGTTTATGGTTGGGATATTGATATTGCCGAATACGACAATCCAACCAAAACCATTGACCAAGCAGAAGAACACGAATTCTTTAACCAAGTGAAATACACCGTACAAAGCGGCGCTATGAAAGATGCAAGTTTACGCTTACGTCACTCATATTTACGTAGCAGCGATACCTATAACAATGCCTCAGGTGATTATGTGAGCAATGGTATTGGTTCGACCAATGAATGGCGTATTTGGTTAGACATTCCTGTGAAATTATTCTAATTCACTTGTAGTCTGAGCCATAAAAAAACCTGCACACTGTGCAGGTTTTTTATTAAAGCTTACAACTTATTTGTTAGCTTCTTCATAGGCTGCAATTGAGCTTAACACTTCTTGTTTTGCAACATCAGCGCCTTCCCAACCACTTAACTTCACCCATTTGCCAGGCTCTAAGTCTTTGTAGTGTTGGAAGAAATGCTCAATTTGGCTGATCAATAATGGCGGAAGATCAGTATATTCTTGAACGTCTTTGTAAATTGGCGTTAATTTGTCGTGTGGAACAGCAACAAGTTTCGCGTCAATACCACCGTCATCTTCCATGTTGAGTTTACCTACAGGACGGCAGCGAATCACCGAACCTGGTTCAACTGGATGAGGCGTCACCACAAGTACGTCTAATGGGTCACCATCAAGCGATAATGTATTTGGTACATAACCGTAGTTCGCTGGGTAGAACATTGCTGTACCCATGAAACGGTCTACAAACAATGCATCAGAATCTTTGTCGATTTCGTATTTAATTGGCGCTGCATTAGCAGGAATTTCAATAATTACGTAGATATCGTTTGGTGCGTCTTTACCCGCTGGGATGTTGCTGTAGCTCATAGCATCACTCTCAAATTAAGCTGTCTTTCAAAGCGCAATTATAGCGACTTTGTGTATTATCCGTTGCCGATTATACACCGCTCAACAGGAATTTTTAGCCCACTGTGAGTTTAATCACCAACAGTAACAACAAAACAGGACATGAGAGCGCCATAAACCACACAATCGACCGTAGGGTTGCCCAGTTAAGCAAATAACATAAGCCATACACCACACGTAACAGCAAATAAGCAACGCCAAAGGTCATAATAATGCTATGTGGGATCACCATATATTCAGCAATTAAAATCGCTGCAATAAATAAAGGTAGACCTTCAAAGCTATTTTGTTGGACTGCATTGGCACGCGCTGCCAAGCCTGTGGTTTGACTTAAAAATTGACGTGGATTTTGATTATCTTGAGCACGAAAGCCACCTGCAACTTTAGCAGTCACGGCAAAAGCATAAGGTAATAAACAAGCAATTAAAATGAGATAAATAATTCCACTTATACTTTGCATCTATATTGTTTCTCAAGTTGCACTAAGCTTGCATCATAGCATGGCAATTTGTTAAATAGAGCCTTTGCTACAATTGCACTTAGGCTAGGTTTATGAACGATCAAGAACAACTCAAGATGCTTAACATCCTTGAGCAACAAAAACTGCATCAACAACAAGTTGATCGCGTGCTAAAAGTCGTTTTGCCAATTGTGGCATTTTTATTGGCTGTAATTTGTGCCAATTTTAATATGCTCTCAACCTTAGGTACGATTGTGATGATGACAATAGCCTTTTGGATGGTGGGTATTCAGCGTAAAGTGGTTTGGCATTGGGCCACTGTGGTGATAGTGTATTGCCTCATAGATAACTTATATAGCTATCAAGGCAGTTTTAATTTAGATGCTTTTGGTCGTCAATGTGGAACTACCTTAGTGTTTTTATGGATTATTGGGATTGGTCGTCCTTATATTGACCGTTGGCTGATGAAAAGTAATACCACCCCACGCAAATAAAAAAAAGCGCCTTTATGGCGCTTTAATTTTTAAGCTGATTTACGTAAATCTTTACGCAGGATTTTACCTACATTAGATTTTGGTAATTCATCCATAAACTCCACATAACGCGGACGCTTATAACCAGTTAAGTTTTCTTTGGCAAATGCCAAGACTTCTTCTGTGGTTAAAGATAGATCTTTTTTGACTACAAATAGTTTTGGTACTTCGCCCGATTTTTCATCCGGTACGCCAATCGCAGCTACTTCAAGTACCTTTGGATGTTTGGCAATAATCTCTTCAATCTCTGAAGGATAAACATTAAAACCTGATACCAAAATCATGTCTTTTTTACGATCGACAATTTTGGTATAGCCACGGCTGTCCATCACACCAATATCACCGCTACGGAAAAAACCATTGACCATGGATTTTTCGGTTTCATCGGGACGGTTCCAATAGCCTTTCATGACTTGTGGACCACGAATACAGATTTCGCCTTGTTCACCTAATGCCACTTCATTGCCATCGTCATCTAAAATTGCAACTTCGGTCAGTGGTAAAGGAATACCAATGGTGCCGCTAAACTCGTTTGAAGCTGGCGGATTAGCCGTGGCAACCGGTGAAGTTTCTGATAAACCATAACCTTCGGTAATGTTGGTGCCGGTAATTTTTTTCCATGCTTCTGCTGTTGATGGCAATACCGCCATACCACCGCCCATGGTCATTTTTAAACGACTATGATCAAGCTGTTTAAACTCATCATTATTAACCAAAGCATTAAATAAGGTATTTACCGCAGGGAAAAAGGTCGGTTGATACTTACGTAACTCTTTAATCACCGCAGGTAAATCACGCGGATTGGGAATCAAGACGTTGGCTTGACCTTTATACATGCCATATAAGGCACACACCATAAAAGCAAAAATATGATACAGCGGTAAGGCACACAAGAAACGGTCATCTGGCGCACCATCTTGATTGCCAAATTTACTTTGGAAAATCCCGTCACATTGCAATAAGTTAGCCACTAAATTGCGATGAGTCAGCTCAGCACCTTTAGACACACCGGTGGTACCACCGGTGTATTGCAACACTGCTGTATCACTTAAGGTTAAACTTGGACGCTTGTACTGGCTTGCCTGTGCTTTAGCCATTAAGGTATTAAATTTAACGTGGTTTGGAATGTCCCAAGCCGGAATTTGTTTGCGCACCGAACGCAACACAAAATTGACCAAAGTCCCTTTAAGCACGCCCAACATATCGCCCACTGAAGCGACAACCACATGCTTAACAGTAGTTTTACCCATAATTTTTTGATAAACGTGGGCAAAGTTTTCCACGATCACCAAGACTTCTGCACCTGAGTCATTGAGCTGATGTTCAAGCTCACGTGCGGTATACAGTGGATTCACATTCACTAAAACAAGACCTGCGCGTAACACGCCTACAGCCACCACAGGATATTGAAGGACATTGGGCATCATGACCGCAACACGCGTGCCTTTGGCTAAATTCAAAGATTGCAAATACGCGGCAAATTTGCGACTTGCTTCTTCTAATTCAGTAAAGCTCATGGTTTTATCCATAAAGATAAAAGCATCACGTGCGCCGAATTTTTGGAAATTACTTTCAAAAACATCTACTAACGAGGTGTTTTCTGGTGGTAATGTAACAGTTTCAGGAATCCCTGTTTTTCGATACTCAGCAAACCAGATCTTTTCCATAATCCCAATGTCTCCCACTAATTTTGTGTCTTCACTCTTATTTTCAATGCTGCACTCATTGTTATACGTGTAATGTGCAGCATTGCTTCCATCTTCACGATTCAAGTATATAAGCGTATTGAGAATAAGACCCGTATTATCTTTGAACGAAGAGTTTCGTTGCTTTTTGATAACCACGCGGTAGCAGTTGCCCTTTAGAGGCCCGCTTACCCACATACTTGAGTAGATCATCAGCTTTGAGTTTTAACTGCTGTTGACCCGCAACCACATGAATTGTCTCATCTAAATTCAATAACGCTACGGCAAGCAGCTGTTCTTGATCTTCTAGTTGTACCAATTTATTGCCCTTACCTTTGTTGAGGATTGGTAATTCTGTAAGATCAATCACCGACACTCTACCACCAGACGTCAGCACAGCAACATGGCTAAACTGCTCAATGGCTTGAATATCTAATATGTGGCTATTTTCTGGCAAAGTCAAAAAGGCTTTTCCGGCTTTGGCACTGGTATCAAGTTGTTTGGCTTGGGTTTTAAAGCCAAATGCCTTACTGCTTAACACTAAAATTTCAGCGTCATCTTCGCCAATAAATACCTGCTTAAAGCCAATACCATTGGCAGGGCTTAGTTTAGAGCTTAATGGTTCACCAAAGCCACGCGCCGATGGCAATTGATTAATCGCAAGCGCATAACTACGCCCTGCTTCATCTAAAATATAAGCACGTTGATTAGACTTACCTTGCGCATGACTTAAGTATTGATCACCGGCGCGGAAATTTAAATTAGCCACATCTACATCATGACCTTTGGCACAACGTACCCAACCGGCTTGTGAAATGACCACGGTAACAGGATCAGCAGGCAGCATGTCTTGTTCATTAATTGCTGTCGCTTCTTGACGCTGGACAATCGGTGAACGACGGGCATCGCCAAATTTTTTCGCGTCTTCTTTTAATTCGCTAATAATCAGATTCTTCAATGAATCAGGATTATCCAATTGCTCACGGATAACCGCAGCTTTGCCTTCTAAATCGGCTTGTTCGGTGCGGATATTTTGCTCTTCAAGTTTGGCCAACTGACGTAGTTTTAAATCTAAAATCGCATCGGCTTGAATCTCATCAATGCCAAATTGTTGCATTAAAATGGCTTTAGGATGGTCCTCTTCACGAATAATTCGAATCACTTCGTCCACATTTAAATACGCCACCAATAAACCGCCCAAAATATGCAGGCGTTTTTCAATTTTATTTAAATGGTAACTTAAACGACGGGTTACGGTTTGTTTACGAATCTCAATCCATTCCAGCAAAATACGACGGATGGATTTCACTTGCGGACGACCATCTGCACCAATCATATTTAAGTTAACGCGATAACTTGATTCTAAATCGGTGGTGGCAAACAAATGGCTCATCACCGCTTCTGCATCAATACGATTTGAGCGCAACACAATCACAATGCGGGTTGGATTTTGATGATCCGATTCATCACGAATATCACTGACCAATGGCAATTTCTTAGCCTGCATTTGGTCGGCAATTTGGGTGATAACTTTTGAACCTGACACTTGGTATGGCAAATCAGTGATGATGATTTCGTTTTTATCGACTGTATAAACCGCACGTACCCGATAACTACCACGACCTGTGGTTTGAATTTTAAGTAAATCTTGCGGTGAGGTAATAATTTCCGCTTTGGTGGGTAAATCAGGTGCAGGAATAAATTCAGCCACTTTTTCGTCGCTTAAATTTGGATTACGAATTAGCGCAATCGTGCCTTTAATGACTTCACGTAAGTTATGCGGTGGAATGTCGGTGGCCATCCCCACGGCAATTCCTGTGGTACCGTTCATTAAAATATTGGGTACACGAGCAGGTAAATTGACCGGTTCTTTCATTGAGCCGTCAAAGTTATCCTGCCAATCACAGGTGCCTTGACCCAATTCTGACAACAATAAATCGCTGTAAGATGAAAGCTTGGCTTCGGTATAACGCATGGCAGCAAAAGATTTTGGATCATCCGGTGAACCCCAGTTGCCCTGCCCTTCAATAAACGGGTAGCGATAACTAAAAGGCTGTGCCATTAACACCATGGCTTCATAACAAGCGGAGTCACCATGCGGATGGTATTTACCTAACACATCACCTACAGTACGCGCAGATTTTTTCGGTTTACCACTTGGCTTTAAACCGAGTTCACTCATGGCATACACAATACGACGTTGCACCGGCTTTAAACCGTCACTGATATGCGGTAATGCACGATCCATAATCACGTACATGGCATAGTTTAAATATGCTTGTTCGGTAAATTCTGCTACTGAGCGATTTTCTGTCGCATGATGCACAAGGCTTGTCATACCAACCTATAATCCTAAAATAATATTTTTGTCTTGGGAAATTATAATGCGATGTCGCAATAGAAACCTAATTACAAATCCCTATGCGACAACGCATGACGCTTATTAATTCAATCAAGCACAGTTACTTGGAAATGGATTCCAAAGTACGACCTTTGGTTTCTTCACCTAACACTAAAATGACCACTGCCACAGCCACTAAAACAGCAGTAAACATCATAAAGACATAACTAAAACCATCGTCTTTAACCATTAAATGCGTGACCGCCAATGGTGCAGCAATGCCACCAATCCGCCCAACGGCTGCCGCCCAACCTGAGCCAAAAGCACGAATATGGGTTGGATATTGTTCTGGGGTATAGGTATACAGTACACCCCAAGCCCCTAGGTTAAAGAATGACAGTAAACAGCCCCATAACATAATCAGTGCAACGCTATCGGCTTGGCCAAAGAAATAAGCAGAAACTGCGCACATCCCAATAAAGATGGCCAACGTGGCTTTACGCCCCCATAACTCTACCAGCCATGCTGCCACAATATAGCCCGGCAATTGTGCCAAAATCATAAATAGGACGTATTCAAACGACTGCACAATGCTATAGCCTTGTTGTACCAACAAACTTGGCAGCCATGTAAAAATCCCATAATAAGAATAGACAATTCCAAACCAAATCAACCACAGCATTAAGGTACGTCGTGCAAAGATGCCCGACCATAATTGTGAAAATGAACCAGTTTTTTGCTCGGCAATCTGTTTAACTTCAATAGTTTCAATAACGGCTACACCGCACTTTCGCTCAATGCTTTGCACCAACTCGTGTGCTTCTTGAATCCGCCCGCGATGGATTAAATACGGAATCGACTCAGGTACCATCTTCCAAATTACAATCGCATATAAAGCAGGAATACCACCAATTAAAAATGCCATATGCCAGCCAAATTTTGGAATCACAAAATAAGAAACCAATGCTGCACACAACCAGCCTAAACCCCAAAAGCTCTCAAGCAAGACAATAAAACGCCCACGCACATGGGCCGGAATGTATTCACTGACCAAAGTCACAGCAACAGGCAGTTGCCCACCTAAACCTAAACCTACAATAAACCTAAACACCAACAACCAAGTTAAGTTGGGCGCAAAGGCACATGCTGCTGTGGCTAAACTATAAATGACGAGTGTTGTGGCAAAAACAGTTTTACGCCCAATACGATCGGCTAAGGCGCCTGAACACACCGCACCAATCGCCATGCCCACAAAACCAATCGACACCACCCAACCTTTTTCGGTGGGGGTCATTGACCAATCTTCTGCCATTTTGGCCAAAATAAATGAGATTAAGCCTGTGTCCATGGCATCGAACATCCATCCCAGTCCGATTACCCATAACAAGGTATAGTGAAACTTACCGATGGGTAAGCGTTGAATTCGCGAAACTAAATCCATAGCAAGATCTCTGATAAGGTGAAAGGAAGCGTACTGCTTTCACAACAGGATGTATGATTTTGCTCTTTGTTATACGCTAAATTGCTTAAAATATCTGCTATTTTAAGCGGGCGCGTTGTTTATTATGAAGCGTCTTTTGAAGAAGCAGATTGCTCATCATCTTCTTTATAGATAAATTTAGGCATCTCTAACCCAAAGTAAATCGCAATACAGCGCAATGAAAAACCAAATACTAAAGTGGCAATCACGGTCAGCTCAAGCGACAAGCCAATCTCAAGGCAAGCCCAATAGCAAATTACTGCTACAAAAGAAATACTGGCATACAATTCACGGCGGAAGACTAAAGGCACATCATTACATAAAATATCACGTAAAATACCACCCGAAACACCGGTTAGTACTCCGGCCACAGCACACACCACAAAGCCATGCCCCATTTCTAGCGCAATTTGACACCCAATAATGGTAAAGCCAATTAAGCCTAATGCATCAAGCAATAAAAAGATGGAGCGTAAATGACGCATCCATTTGGCAATCATGATAGTAAAAAATGCCGCAGCACAGGTCAGCACCAAATATTCTGGATGTTTGACCCATGTTAAAGGATAGTGTCCTAACAAAACATCACGCACCGAACCACCGCCTAATGCAGTCACACAGGCAATAATCACCACACCAAACCAATCCATACTGCGCCGACCGGCAGATAACGCACCCGTCATTGCTTCAGCGGTAATTGCAATAATATAAATAATGGTCAGTAACATGGCCTGATTATCCGTGTAGGCGCTTTCTTGCGCGCTATTCTATGCCAAAACTTATAAAAATGCTGCGCAGCACTGCTTAAATTTTTTCCCCGAACCACAAATACAAGCCTGCTTCATGGTTGGTTGATGATCTGTGGTCGGATCTAAAAAATACCACTGACCTTCGTGCTGTACAAAATGCGATACTTCATGGTGAATATGCGCCTGTGTAGCATCATGGTAATGCGCTTTAAATTCAACTTGGGCATGCTTTTTGGTCAATTTTTCTTGAGCTTGCACAACCTCAAGTTTTAGCCATTGATTGCTTTGGCTCCACTCCAAAATAGCAGGTACATCTAAATATGGCTGCTGCAAGACTGCGGTGGTTTTTACAATATAGTCAATTTTTTGTTTAGCAAAAGCGCTATAACGTGAACGCATTAATTGCTCGGCAGTTTGTGCATGCGCTTGACCTAAATGCAGCGGTTCACAACATAAACTATAATCAGGGCTGCCACATGGGCATAAATTAGACATTATTTCTCAAAAAATAGCGCATTGATACGCGTTATTTTAACCTGATTTAATGGGTTATATCTGTATCTTGCAGTTTAGCCACAATATGGACTTTTTCAATTTTATGACCATCCATGCTAATGACTTCAAAAATATGTTGCTCATCATGCAACGCTTCAGCAATATGGGGTAAATGCCCTAAATGAAACAGGATATAGCCCGACAAAGTGGAATATTGCTCTGCTTCATCCACTAAATCACGCCCAAGTAATAAAGACACATGACGAATATCGCTCGAACCTTCCAAAATCAAACTGCCATCTGGTAAGGTTTCTGCGCGAATGCTGCTTTGATCTTTATCCGGAAATTCACCGGCAATTGCCTCCAAAATATCTATGGGGGTGACAATACCCTCAATTGAGCCGTATTCATTTAGCACAATCGCCATTTGTAACGGTGCTTGACGCAACTGTTCCATCACCATGAGCAATTGCGCATTTTCATGCACAATCACAGGCTCACGCAAATGTTGCTCTACATGTAACACACCTGTTGCCACATATTCATTTAACAAATTATGGGTCAGCATTACACCAGCCATCTGATCCAATTCGCCATGCGCCACAATCACGCGTGAATGGCTAATACTCAGCAATTGCTGTTGAAGATGCTCGGCATCGCTAGATAAATCAATCCATTCTAATTTGGGGCGTGGTGTCATCACCGATTTCACTGGACGCTCGGATAGACTTAAAACGCCTTGTACCATAACACTATGATAGATACTGTTGTCCTCATCAAAAACTTGATTGGCAAAGTCACGCGTGGCGAGCACATCAGTGCTTTGTGGCTGCTCAAGGGTTTTACCACCCAACATACGCATGACTGCTGAAGCGGTGCGATAGCGTAAATCGTGTGTAGTGACTTGTTTTTCTTGATTAAGACGCATCATTTGGTTAAAAAATTCAATCAACACTGAAAAACCAATTGCGGCATATAAATAGCCTTTTGGAATATGAAAACCAAAACCTTCAACCAACAACGAAAAACCAATCATCATTAAAAAACATAAACATAAAATCACTACCGATGGATTTTTATTAACAAAATCCATAAGGGGTTTTGATGCCCAAAGCATGATCCCCACTGCAATAATCACTGCAGTCATCATCACCGATAAATCTTTAACCATCCCCACTGCGGTAATCACACTATCGAGTGAGAACACTGCATCGAGCACCACAATTTGTATAATGACCATCCAAAAAGTGGCATGCACAGGATTTTCCGCTTTTAAAGCAGGTTTACTTTCTAAACGCTCACGTAATTCCATCGTGCCTTTAAACAACAAAAACATGCCGCCAAATAGCAAAATCAAATCGCGACCTGAAAATTCATGCGCAAAAATCGAAAATAAAGGCTCAGTTAAAGTCACTACCCAAGCAATAGATGCCAACAAAATTAAGCGCATCACCAAAGCCAACAGTAATCCCACAATCCGAGCACGGTTGCGTTGTTCAGGTGGCAATTTTTCCGCCAAAATGGCAATAAAGACTAAATTATCAATACCTAAGACAATTTCCAACACAATTAAAGTGGCTAAACCCACCCATGCCGCAGGATCTGACATCCATTCAAATATCATGATTGCTGCTCCTGTCGCAGTATTTTGTTGTTATATGATTTATAAAATAGGCTATTTTCAGTGATATTCCGAAGATGACCATCACGCATATGCTGAATAAATGTTATGAAATATAGTTTGAGTATAGGCAATGTACTTAACAAATTCACGCTTTTTATCATATGGTGATATTAAGTTAAGTTTATGTCTAAATGTTTAGATCTGCATAAACTGTCACATTAGTTGCATAAACTTACTAAGAAAATAAAAAAATAATGTTAAGGTGAAAAAAAACATGAATAGCGAACTAAAAATGCCACAACAATTTAATCTTCCTAAAGCCCAAACCACGCAACCTTTAATTGCCCTATATTGCGGTTCACGTGTGGGCAATGATCCCATTTATTTACAAACCGCAATTGATCTAGCACAAGGTTTAGCAGAGCATCATTTTGGTTTGGTGTATGGCGGAGCAAGCATTGGGTTAATGGGTCAAGTGGCCGACACCATGATTGCACACGGCGGTGAAGCTGTGGGTGTGATTCCTGAATTTATGTTGGATTATGAAATCGCGCATACCCATTTAACCGAACTGCATGTGGTACAGACCATGCATGAACGCAAAGCATTAATGGCAGAGCGTGCCAGTGCCTTTGTCGCACTACCCGGTGGGCTTGGTACATTTGAAGAAATCTTAGAAGTTGCAACATGGGGACAACTCAATCAGCACCAAAAACCTATGGTGCTCTATAACGTCAAAGGTTTTTATAATGCTTTAATTGCACAACTAGACCACGCTGTCTTAGAAGGATTTTTACCACCACAGCATCGTGCCAAACTGATTGTATGTGAGCAGGCACAGCAAATTTATAATGTCTTACAAAACTTAGATACACCCAAAAATGTCAGGGTTTAAATATAAAAAAAGCGAGCATCAAGCTCGCTTTTTTTGAATCCACTTCGCTTAAGAAGCTAAAGCAGTTACCGTTTCATAGAACCACGGTAAGGTGGTGGCTAAAATCACCGACAAAGCCAAACCAAACATTAACTTCATCGCATCTTTACTCACATTACGTGAAGTACGATGCTTGCCTACTGTTTGAATTAACATTGAAATTGCAAACTCACGACCTGCAAGTAAACCTAAGAATACCCATGTGGTACTCATTGGAATATTACTCCACTCTTTGAAAATCAATAAGATAATCGCATAGATAAAGTCAACAATAGTTGCTGCACGTACATCATTTACGTCGGTCTTGGTATCCACGATCTTTTGGATTGCGCCACCACGTTGGTACAAAATCACACCAAGTAAGACCACAAACACCACAATCGCAAACATCAAGAATTCAAATGGTACTTGACGCGGTACATAGACAAAGATGTTGGCTAAATCTTGAATTAACCATTGGCTCCATAAGAACGCCGTCGATAACCATTGCAACACAATCCATTTGGTTGAATGTTCTTGATCTTTAGTCTGGTTAAAGTACACCGTCATTTTGTTGGCAACAAAACGATAAATGATTAGCGCTGCAATGAAGGCAACCGCATAACCCATCATCGATTTTACCATCATCGAACCTAAGCTCGATGGCGAGAAAATTGTGAGCACCAAGAATGTAGTACTCACAGGAATACCATACTTGGTTAAAAACAACAGTAAGATTGGCGGTACAATATACAACCAAGTAATACCACCCTCAGGGAATGGAATGGTTTCAAGTCGACCATAAGACGCATCACCAACACCCGATGCGTACCAACCGTACATAAGAACCACAATCAAGATACTGCTGATAAAAATCCACAGAATCCACCATGGGCGATGGGAGTTTGATGCAAGGAAAGTACCTAAAGTTTGTGGTACGTCATTCCCAACAATGGAGTAGGCCGCTAAACAGAAGCCAATGACCATTAAGATTTCAATTGTCATAACAAAAAATGCTAGATCATAAATTTGTTGCAATGTTATGGCGTTTTTATGACAATTTCATGAACATTGGTGATTTTTTATCGGGTTTTTTCTGCAAATTGATCAGTTGAATGAATTTCAAAGTATTTTTTATCTCAAAAATTTAAATCAGCCAAAATATAAGCACAGCAATCCTTGGGTTTTTTGTGATCAGTTCCATTAAAATAGAATAAAAATTCGCGTGATTAGCAATGACTGCACCTGCCCACCAAGCCTTACAACCTGAATTTCGCCTTTTGGTGCTCTTAGTATCCATTGGCTTTTTTATGCAGGGCTTGGACACCACCATTATTAATACCGCTCTACCCAATATTGCCGCGCATTTAGGACAAGATCCCTTAAGCATGCACGGTGTAGTGGTGGCCTATGTGCTGTCGGTTGCAGCCTTTATTCCACTGAGTGGTTGGTTGGCAGATCGTTTTGGGGTGCGTAATACTTATTTTGCAGCCATCGTCATTTTCACTTTGGCCTCTTTAGGTTGTGGTTTTGCCAGTAGCTATACTGAGTTGGTGCTTTATCGTGTGCTACAAGGTGTAGGAGGTGCTTTACTCATGCCGGTTGGGCGGTTGGCTATGCTCAAGATTATTCCACGTAACCAATTTTTATCTGCCATGAGCTTAATGAGTTTGGCTGGTTTACTAGGGCCTTTAATAGGACCTGCCTTAGGTGGATGGATGGTTGAATATGCCTCGTGGCAATGGATTTTTTTAATCAATTTACCCATGGGTCTGCTAGGTGCATGGATGACGTTTAAGATCATGCCCAACGTCAAAGAAGCCACGGTCAAAAGTTTTGACTTTATGGGGTTTGTATTGCTGTTTATCGCGATGGTGGGTTTATCCTTAGGCATTGAAAATTTTGCCCATCCTGCACAATCGCTGTGGCTGTCTATCCTGCTGATTGGATTGAGTTTAGCCGCCATGACTGGTTATGCATATCATGCCCATAGCCATCAAAATGCTTTGTTCCGTAGCCAATTATTTACCAACAAAGGCTTTACCATTGGAATTTTAGGCAATAGTTTTGCACGCTTAGGTGGCAATGCCATTCCATTTATTTTACCGCTGATGCTGCAAGTGGTCTTTGGTTTTGATGCCCTCACCACAGGCTTACTGATGATTCCTGCGGTTTTGGGCTCTTTAGCGTCTAAGCCAATCATTCGTAAATTAATTCAGGTCTTAGGTTACCGTCGCTTTTTATTCAGCAACACGTTATTACTCGGTTTATGCATTGCCAGCTTTGCATTTACCCATGCTGACATGCCACTGTGGTTACGTGCGCTGCATTTGTTTATTTTTGGCTTATTCAACTCATTGCAGTTTGTTGCCATGAATACTTTTACCTTAAAAGATTTATCACAACACAATGCAAGTAGCGGCAACAGTTTCTTATCCATGATTATGATGTTGGCAATGAGTATTGGGGTGGCATTGGCAGGGACTTTAGTAAATGTGTTTAGCGGCTATTTAGGTGCTGCACATTTAGAACAGGCCTTTCATTTAAGTTTAATCTGTTTAGGCGCAATTAATTTAATTGCTGCCGCAATTTTTTGGCAGATTCCTAAAAACACCTAGCCCGAGTACACTAAGCTCAAACTATTTACCTTCAGGCGTCACTTTATGCCCTCTTTATGCTTCAGCACTCGAGCAAAATTGCTTACGCTTGGCATTGTGCTGAGCATGATTTTGCTTGGCATAGTTTGCAAGCTTATTTATCAGCAAGCCAACAGTGCGCATAATCCGCCTATGGTGCAAGGTTTTGATGTGTCGCACCATCAAAAACAGATCCAATGGCAAAAAATTTCACCGCAAAAATATCAATTTGTGTATCTTAAAGCCACCGAAGGCGGTGATTTTAGTGATACTCGATTTCAAGACAATTGGCTCAAAGCACGTGAGCAAGGCTTACACGTAGGTGCCTATCATTTTTATCGTTTGTGTCGTGATGGCAAAACGCAAGCTCAACATTTTATCCATACCGTACCTAAAAAAGCCGATGCCCTACCACCGGTGATGGATTTAGAATACGACAGCAAATGTATTAATCATTACAGCAAAGAACAATTATTAAATGAAATTCAAATCATGCATGATGCTTTACTTCATCATTATGAAAAACAACCAATTTTTTATACCACACCAGCCTTTTATCATATTGTGCTAGTCGGTCATTTTCAAAATACCCCGCTTTGGATTCGTGACTATCAAGGACAGCCCAAGCTGCCTGAGCCGCTGACTTGGTTATTTTGGCAATATAGCAATCAAGGCAAAATTGAAGGGATTAACGGCCCTGTAGATGTCAATCGTTTTAATGGCAGTCAGCAAGATTGGCAAAATTTCTTAATTCAGCAGCAAGTCATCAAGCATGCTGCAATTGATTAAATGCTGTATATCTGCACTTTTTCTTAAACTCCAATACTTTAAGCAAGCTCTAAAGCAAATATTTGTAAAAATAGGGATTCCATTTTAGCCAATTTAGGTTAATCTATGCGCGCAATACATTATCCATGTATGTGCTGAGATGCTAAAAATCACCTTTATTTTTGGCACACTGTCCTGTGATTGGCGCGATGATCCATCCAAATATTACAGGGCTTCTCTGTTCATTCTTCTTCTGTATCTGTGATTGCTCTTGCAATTGTACCAAGCCTGACTACACTCAATAAAAATAAATCAGTTTTAAGTCTAGGAATAAAATAATGACAGTACAGCGCTTACACGTTTCACAACGTTTCTCAGAAATTGCAATTTCAGGTCAATTGGTGCATTTAGCCGGGCAACTAGCAAATGATACGAGCCTTGATATTACTGGGCAAACCACGCAAACCTTAGCGATGATTGACCAATTTTTAGCAGATGCAGGGACAGATAAATCAAATATTTTATCGGTTACCATTTATTTAAAAGACATTGAGCAAGATTATGATGCATTTAACCAAGTGTGGGATGCATGGGTCAGTGATATTCAAGCACTGCCACGGACTTGCGTCGAAGCAAAAATGTATCGACCTGATGTTTTGGTTGAAATGACAGTAGTTGCCGTGAAACCTTAATTTAATATGACATTGGGGCATGAGTTAATGGATAAGCTTTGTCCCGATGGCGCATGTCTAAATGATCATTAAAGACAATGTGGGCATTTAAAAAATCACGCTTTAACTCACTCAGCTGTGGCACTTGGGTATAACGTAGTACCTTGTAACCCGCCATTTTAAGTAGATCATCTTCATAATAATCCTGCTTTAAACGCTTTATGGCATGACTTTCGGTGAGTGCCACCACGGCGATAATATGATGATCTGTATCAAGCAAAACAAAATCTGCCACCATATTGCGATATTTAGAGCGCGTTCTTGGGTATTTGGTGGTTAATAACGCATCAAAAGACACCTGTGCCAAAATATTTTTTTCAGGCAACAAAGTTTTTAAGCGTTGGTAAATCAACTGCTGTTGAGGGCTAAAAATAGCTCTTTGCTTTAACGCACTATCTGCCGGTCGGCGATACCAAAATATCTGCCTGAGCAATAAAGTCATACATCCTAAAAGCAGAATGCTAATGAGCATATAAATCCACATGGTGACTATCCTAATTGTTATATTTTATTTTTATTGATCAGCCTAAATGCAAATTTAAGCTTTAAACATATCCTTTGCTTAGATTTAATCTAGGCAGTTTATTCATAGCTCACAAGATGTTTTTGGTAGCAACAAGTGATATTCCGATAAAATGCAGCACAAAAAAAGGACGCCTAAGCGTCCTTTTTTGAGTCAAGCATTAACTACGTGATTTCGGTTTTGATTTAGGCTTGCCACTAAATGGCTTTTTGCTATCACCTGTTTCACGCGGTGGTAAACCGGTATGCTGCGTTAAAATTTGACCACGTTCAGGACGCTTCTTGGTATTTGAAGGACGTGCTTGCGCCGCCTTAGTACGATTACCTTGTTCACCTGTACGTTTTGCCGAATCGCCTGCGACAGTTGAGTTCTTCTTACGTGCTGATTGATACTGGCCCTCTGCACCACCGGCAGGTTGATAGGTCGGAATCAAATGCTGCTTTGAGTTACCAATTAAATCTTGGCGACCCATTTCACGTAAAGCATCACGCAACATTGGCCAGTTATTTGGATCATGATAACGCAAGAACGCTTTATGTAAACGACGACGCTTGTCACCTTTAACAATGTCAACTTGTTCGGTATAACGTGCCACTTTGGCAAGTGGGTTTTTACCGGTGTAATACATGGTGGTTGCTGTTGCCATTGGTGACGGATAGAAGGTTTGTACTTGGTCAGCACGGAAACCATTCTTCTTTAACCAAATTGCAAGGTTCATCATGTCGTAGTCGGTGGTACCCGGATGCGCCGCGATAAAATACGGAATTAAGTACTGTTCTTTACCGGCTTCCTTACTAAAACGCTCAAACATTTGTTTAAAACGATCATAAGTCCCAATACCCGGCTTCATCATTTTATTGAGTGGGCCTTTTTCGGTATGTTCCGGTGCAATCTTAAGATAACCACCTACGTGATGGGTCACTAGCTCTTTAACGTATTCAGGATTTAATACCGCCAAGTCATAACGTAAACCTGAACCAATCAAGATTTTTTTAATACCCGGTAAAGAACGTGCTTTACGGTATAACTGTGTTAATGGTGCATGATCGGTATGCAAGTTTTGACAAACACCCGGGAATACACACGAAGGCTTACGACAGTTTTTCTCAATCTCGGGATCTTTACATGCCAAACGGTACATGTTGGCTGTTGGACCACCTAAGTCCGAGATAATGCCGGTAAAGCCCGGTGCTGTATCACGGATTTTTTCAACTTCACGTAAAATCGATTCTTCCGAACGGTTTTGGATAATACGACCTTCATGCTCGGTAATTGAACAGAAAGTACAACCACCAAAACAGCCGCGCATGATGTTCACAGAGAACTTAATCATATCAAAAGCAGGGAAACGTGAATTTGCATACGCAGGATGCGGCAAACGTGCATAAGGCAAGTCAAACACATAATCCATCTCTTCCGTGGTTAACGGAATTGGTGGAGCATTCAGCCATACGTCACGTTCGCCATGCTTTTGCACCATGGCACGCGCATTCCCCGGATTGGTCTCTAAATGCAAAATACGGTTAGCATGAGCATACAGTACAGGATCTTCTGCCACCTCTTCAAAGGCAGGCAAACGAATCACAGCAAGTTCGCGTGGTGGCAATTTATGTTTAATTGCTTTGCTTTTTGCAGGCTGTAACTGAACAATCTGAGTATTTTCGTCTAATTGATCGCCTTCGCGCACAATTGGATTTGCAACATGTTCTTTTTCAAAGCCTTGATATTGGCTACTGTCTTTGCCTTGCTCAATTTCACAGCCTTCAATATCTTCGGTCATTACATACGGGTTGATAATTGGATCAACACGACCGATGGTATCGACATCGTTAGATGCAATTTCCACAAACTTGGCTTTAGAGGCACGGTTATGTTTATTGACAATAAACGCAGTACCACGAACATCGGTAATTTGGTGAATTTTTTCACCACGCGCCAAGCGATGCATAATTTCAGTAATCGAACGCTCACCGTTACCGTACATCAGTAAATCGGCTTTAGAGTCCATCAGTACCGAACGGCGTACTTTATCTGACCAATAGTCATAATGCGCAATACGACGCAGTGAAGCCTCAATACCACCTAATAGCACTGGCACATCAGGATAAGCTTCGCGCACGCGCTGACAGTAAACAGTTGCCGCACGGTCAGGACGTTTATTGGGTTGATTATCTGGCGAATAAGCATCATCAGAGCGGATTTTGCGGTCAGCCGTATAACGGTTGATCATCGAATCCATATTACCTGCGGTCACGCCCCAAGCAATATTTGGCTTGCCTAATACACGAAACGCATCTACGTTGGTCCAATCCGGTTGCGCGATAATCCCAACACGGAAACCTTGCGCCTCTAAAGTACGCCCGATAATGCCCGAACAAAATGAAGGATGATCGATATATGCATCACCACACACTAAAATAAAATCACATGAATCCCAACCGAGTTGGTCCATTTCCTCGCGCGACATCGGCAAAAATGGTGCGGGTTCAAAACATGACGCCCAATATTTGTCGTAATCAAACAACGCGGTCGGCGCGGTCTGAGCGGTATAAGCTGTAGACATGGCTAGCAATTCTCGGCTGGCAGATGATAGGAGATCTAAAAATAAGATCAAAGATGAAAGCCGAGCATTTTACCATGAATTTTGCTCAATTTGTCTGACTATAATTTATACAATACCCAAGGACTAATTCCTAAAGTATGGTTGAGTAATTTTGGTTGCAGAACACAATTACGGAAATGATAAACAACAGCAGGAGTGCTTAATAAAAAGCTCGACTATACCTGCGCGGTTACACTGGCATAGCGCATAGGCAACATAAAAAATTCTTCATGTTTTGCTATTTAAAAAGATGTATAGTTTTTAATCGCTTGCGTTATAATACCTGTAGTCACAGCAATAACATAGCTTTTAGGTGATTAAGGTCAACAATTAGACCAAATTTGCTAAATACATACAAAAATTATTTTTTGCATATATCCAAGTAATCTATGATAACCACATCACAAAATTTCTCAATTACGAGAATTAATTTATAAAAATATTGTTTAATATTACTTACTTATATAATGTTTATCATCAATCATCCAACAGGTATTTCATACTTTTAGATTGCTAAATATGAATAAAATGCTAGATTAAGTCAGACAACCATCATAAATCCAATATCGGTTGTGATGCATAGGTTTATATATCAATAACGACATTTTTAAGGGGAAAATCATGGCTAAAGTTTCATTGGCAAGCTTAAGCGAGATCGATGGTTTCGTAGCTGCAGCATTAGTCGATAGCGAAAGTGGTTTAGCACTTGCAACACAAGGTACCTCAGGCATTGATTTAGAGTTAGCAGCAGCAGGTAATACAGAAGTGATACGTGCAAAACGTAAAGTTGCAAAAGCTTTAAACCTTGATGACACCATCGAAGATATTTTAATTACATTAGGCAAACAATATCACTTGATTCGTCCACTTGAGTCAAATGACAGCTTATTTTTATACGTGGTATTAGACCGTGCAAAAGCGAACTTAGCTATGGCGCGTCATGAGCTTAAAGGCTTTGAACGTGAACTAGATTTCGCTTAATGTGTTCACAGTGAGATAAGAATTGACTTGTCTCACCTTCTTCTTCTCTAACATAGGCTTATCGTGAAAAAGCAACTCAATATTTCTGTATTTGGCTTAAAGCTTACGACCATCGATGAGTTAAAACTCATGATTGAAGGTGTTTTGCCTGAAACATACAGCATCAATTGGAGCAATATTAGTGATGCCCATTTAGATGTGCTTTTAATTAGTCATTTGTTTTATGAGTTGCCTAATATTGTTGCGATCCGCAGAAGCCCGCATTTAAAGACCTTAAAAATTGCGCATGATCCACATTTACATGAT
Source organism: uncultured Acinetobacter sp. (assembly GCF_947624825.1). Classification (GTDB taxonomy): domain Bacteria; phylum Pseudomonadota; class Gammaproteobacteria; order Pseudomonadales; family Moraxellaceae; genus Acinetobacter. The sequence goes on along the minus strand of NZ_CANQLZ010000005.1, from coordinate 2,123 downwards.
CAAGTGGTTGACGATACTTTATATTTACCTGCTCAAACAAAAGCACTGCAACAATGGTTTGCAGAACATATCTTAGAAGAAGATCATAACATCTGTGAACCTGCTCTCCCCACTTTAGCAGAACTACAAGCCACTTTGCCCAATACCACTACCCTTCAATCTGAAATACCAAGCCAACCACAAACTGAGCCAGCGGTTGTCTTAGAATCCTCTTGTCCTCAAGTTAAAGCTGAGCAACTTGTGCAACGTGTGGCACAACATACATCAAGAATTACACAAGCAACCTCGCAAAGACCGCTTAAAAGCAGTCAACAACCTCTACTACCAAGTAATATCCCCACTGAAACTGTTTTTATAAAACCGAAAAGCCCTTTATCTGAAGCGCTGTTTGAGCAAAAAATTCACTATAAATATTTTGAACAGCTACAGCAACAATTGTGGCAAAGCGATGAATATCGCCAATGTATTATCACCGCTGCAAGCGATAAAATTGCTCTGCTTGATAAGCCTAACCATCAATTTTGGTTAAGTAGCTCAATCGGTAGTATTAAACAAACTAGCTTAGAGTTACAACACGCTGATTTAAATCATGTAGTACGCTTTTGCCATAAGAATCAACCCTACGACTTGCACTATGGGCTATGGAATTTTGTTTGGCACAACGTTGAAGAAAGAGTACCAAGTTATAGCGGTTACTATCGTCTTAAGTATTGGCCTCAGCCTTTAAAAGATCGTAAAGATATTTTTAAAATTGCTGGTTATTTACAATATGGTGCTGATCTTGAGTATATACACAAGCAAACAGGCATTGCCTTAGAGTTTATTCATCGTTTTGTTTTTACAAGTTTAGTGAGTAATATGCTTGAGGTAATTGATGAACAACAAGCAGACTCGCGTTTTAAAGCTGAGCAAAAACATGCCGTGGTAGAACCACCTTCTGCCATACGTAATTTTTTTGGTAAATTGCGTAAAAAATTAGGTCTCTAGGAAAAGAGCTTTATGATTTTACAACAATATAAAATTGTCTTTGCAGGCACAATGGGCGCTGGAAAAACAGCCGCCATTCAAACCATTTCACAAATTAAAGTGTTAAGTACCGAAGCCATTAATACCGATACTGCTGCACATCAAAAAGCCTTAACCACTGTAGGAATTGATTACGGTGAGATTGCGCTAGATGATGAAACCAAAGTTGGTCTATACGGCACTCCCGGACAAGAACGCTTTAACTTTATGTGGGGTGTGATTTGCAAAGGTGCGCTAGGTACAATTTTATTAATTGATCATAGTATTGCCGACCCTATTACTGCCTTAAATGATTACTTGGGCAGCTTCAAAGATATGAGTGATAACATTATTATTGGAATTACTCATGTGGATGAGAAAAATACACAAAGTACTGCGATTTATCGTCAGTGGCAAGATCAGCAAAAAGTGAGTTATCCTGTGTTTTTTGTTGATGCCCGAGTAAAAGACGATGTTTTATTAATGGTGGATGCATTACTTGCCAATGCAGAAATTAGTTTCTCTCATTAAAAGATTAAATAGTTATGTTATTAAAACGTTCAGCACCTGATGCTTTGATCAATCTTGCACAGCAAAGTATTGAAGAAATTTTACGTGAAGTGAGTGGCGTAGATTTCATTATGCTGTGCTCTACTGACGGCTTTGAGTTAGCTTCTATACACAAGAAAAATGTGCCTAATTCAGGAAAATTAGCTGCCGTAAGTAGCTCGATTTTAGCAATGGTGCAGGCATTCTTAGGTGAGATCAATTTAAATGGCTGCCAAAACATTACTTTAGATGCAGAAAATGGCAAAGCGCTTTTAACTGCAGTACCAAGCCCAAATCATCCAATGCTGATTGTTGCACTTACTTCAAAAGACGTACTTTTAGGTCATTTATTACTAGCAATTAAGAAAGCCAGTGAACAAATTGCACAAGCCGATCAGAATTATCCAATCAAATAGATAAAAATAGCCCAAAATATTTGGGCTATTTTTAAATTTTTCAAATTTCAGGCATAAAAAAAGGCCCCCTGATCATTGATCAGGGGGCCTTTTTAGAATAATGAGCTGGCGATGACTTACTCTCACATGGGTAACCCCACACTACCATCAGCG
>NZ_CANQLZ010000004.1 GCF_947624825.1 uncultured Acinetobacter sp. | reverse complement strand
CTGACCCCTGTTGAATACAGAAATCAGTCCTTAGAATCTACCTAACTTGGAGTCCAACTTTTTGGGGTCAGATCATCATGTTGGGCTTTGTGTTATTTAGAATCACTCGGCATCGGAGCAATATAGGCAATAATGAGCATAATCATACCTGCGCCTAGAAATGACAAAACACGGCTTAAAGTACCAATATTGGCCAAATCGAGTAATACCAATTTTAAATTGACCAACACTAAAATACTGCCGCCTAACACCCATATTCCTTTGAATTGACGACGACTGGCAAATTGCATAGTGATTAAAGCCAAGACCGCCCAAAGTAAAGTCAGACTCAGTTGTACGGTTGAATCTTGCCAAATGCCAGTTTCGTTATACGGCGTGCCTAAATACACATGTAAGGCACGTAGCATGATGTAACTACTCAGCCATAAGCCGCCAAGCACACTACATACCCCAACTAGACCTTGCTCTAAACCAGATTTTTGTTGTTGTAGCAACATCCAAATAAAAGCAATCAATACCGCAAGGCTCACCGCATCAAAAGGATTTAAAATCGGCAGAATATAAGCGTTAAAACTGTGCTGCTCAAACAATTGTGAACTGATCATCCACATCGCCATTAGTACCAAAGCGCTTCTAGCTTGCCAAAATTGCTGCCACAATTGACCTTGTTTGGCGCACCACAGCGCAAAACCAAGCGGTAAAATCACTAAACTCACAAATGGCATGTGTGGTAACACACTGCTACTCGCCAAAGCCAAACTGATTAAGGTGGTTAAGCTAATCCATTCACGATCCTGCTCAAGTGCACTCAGCGGTCGCATACAGACTGCAGCAATACACAGCAAAGCTGCGCAGAATAAGCCTTGTTCAAACCCGCTATCCCAAACAATCACGCCCGCTTGCGTATGGGCAAACAGCAACCCAAAAGCATAAGCAAACATAGGCACTAAACCTAGCCATTTGGGTAAAGCCCATGTCCATGTTGCACCGCGATACGCCAATACTTCATTGATGATCAGGTAACCTACACTCAAAATTAAAAGCGTGCTGACACTTTGCAGTGGGCCTGTTAATGCATCGAGCACTAACCACTGTAACAACATTACAGTGACCAACATTAAACCACTGAGCAATAACACATCTAAGCTTTTGAGTTGCTGACGTGCATGTGGTTGCATATTAATAAAAATAATTGCTGCGCTATAACATGCCGCTAAAATCCAATATACAGTACGTGGTACATCGCTTAATTCCACAAAGTAATAGGCAGCCACCCCACCTGCAATTGTCAGCAAAGCCATGGCAATATAACGCCCAATTTCGGACTCACGTTTTAAAGCAATCACCAGTATAGCGATACCTAAAATGGCCCAGCCCATCACGCCCCATTCGGCAGGTAACACAATTGCAGGAATAAAAGCTGCAAAAATTAAGCTCAAAGCTAAATAGCTTTGTTTAATCCAGCCAAGCTGTTGTTGCTGTTTGGCAATCACATATAAAACAGCATATAACGCAGCGTAACCGGCACTTAAACCAGCTTGCATCAGTGTCTGTTCAAAATAAATAAAATATAAACACGCATAAGCCAGCAGTGGTGCACCAAACAACAAGCCTAAATCTAAGCTCGGTTGCAAAGAAAAGCGGTATAAATCTTGCTTACGCAGTAATTGACTAAAACGAAAAGCCAGCCAAATGAACAACAGGCTATGCAACACCACTAAAAGCGCAATCTGATCTTGTTGAGTGTCATTGGCATGCAACAGCACATAGCCACCTGCAACGCCTAAGGTGATTAAAAAACCCACCTGATTGAGCACTTTCCATGGGCGCAATGTGGTGAGTACACCCATTACCACATTGACCACCAAATAGTAACTCAAAAATTCAGTGGCACTGGCATTACGAATAGGCAGGGTAAAAGGCGCAACATAAGCAATCAACATGGCCATGAGTGCCAATTCGCGACTGTTTTGCTTCAGGCTTAAATAAATACTTAAAGCCATGAGTGCTAAAAACAATACACACACCACAGCAAAATTGGCTAGGATTTGATTGTAGTAGCTAAAAAATAAAGTGAAGCACAACGTGGCGATCCCTAAACCCTGTAAGGCCAAGGCAAAGCTACGATTTTTAGCGCTTAAATACACCCCAAAAGCGGTGATGGCAGCAGCAGTGATGGCCACCGCAGCTAATTTTAGATTTAAACTGATTTGCCAATGTTCGGTGGCAAAGCGTAACAACAGCACCACGCCAATCACCAACACTAAAATGGCGCCCTTTAACACCAAATTTCCACCCAATAACCAATCGGTCAAACTATTGGGCAAAGAAGCTTGATATTCAGCCGAAGGCGTATTACTTGTATTCATACTAGCAAAAGGTGCTTCTAGCGCTGTATTGGGAATGTGTTGTGGTAGCTGTTCTAAGCGCTGCTCGATATGCCGTAGCCAACTGAGTAAAAAATAAATCCATAGACTCAAAGCAGCCGCCAATAACCACGACCAAGACATAAACACAGCAAATACCGCCAAAATTGAGGCCAAATATAAAGGAACCCGTGAACGTGCCATGTGCTGTGGCTCGGCTTTGTGTGCCAAAGCATTCACGTACTGCATAATACTGATCACAAATGCAGCGCCACACAACAAACTCACAATGGGATGATCAAGCACAAACCACGAACCAATTCCCACCACGAGCAAGCTTAACAGCCACATCATGCGTTGTTCAGATTGCTGACTCACCATGATTTTATTCTCAAGTGTTTTATTGATAATACATCAGTCGATGGGATGTTGAATGGCATAGTGTTAAAATCAAAGCCAATACTGTTAGTTGCAAAAATTAGGATCTCTCATGCCCCCATTTGTTTTGGTGGATGGCTCATATTTTTTATTTCGTGCCTTTCACGCCCTGCCGCCTTTAACCACATCAACAGGCTTACATACCAATGCGGTACGTGGCGCAATTTCTGCCATTCAAAAATTGATGCGTCGTATCCAACCCAGCCATATGGCGGTGATTTTTGATACCGCAGAACCGACTTTTCGTCATCATTTATCGCCCATGTATAAAGGTGATCGTCCGAGTATGCCAAGCGAGTTGGCCGAGCAAATCCCTTATTTACACGACTTAATTCGTGCTTTAGGGATTCCACTGCATTATTTATCTGGTGCCGAGGCTGACGATATTATTGGCACATTAGCAAAACGTGCCGAAGCTTTAGGACATCAAGTTTTGATCTCCACAGGCGATAAAGACATGGCGCAACTGGTGACTGAAAAAGTCACCTTAGAAGACAGCTTTAAAGAGCGCCCAATGGATGTACAAGGCGTGTTTGATAAATTTGGGGTTTGGCCACATCAAATTATTGATTACTTAACCCTGATGGGCGATGCCTCTGATGGCATTATGGGGGTAGCGGGTATCGGTCAAAAAACCGCAGCCAAGTTACTTACCGAATATGGCTCGATTGGCGGTATTTTAGAAAATGTCGATCACATTAAAGGCAAAGTGGGTCAAAACATTAAAGACGGCGTGGAAGGGATTGCACTCGATCATCAGCTTGCAAGTATTGTCTGCGACCTCGATTTAACTTTTGGTTATGATGATCTTAAAATTCAAGAACCTAATGTCAATGAATTACGTCGTTTATACACCGAACTTGAGTTTCGTAATCAATTACAGTCGCTTGATCATCCTAACAACCCTAACAGCTCGCAATATCAAAAGACGAATCAAGCTTTAGCCATGCAAAGCCCTGAAGCTGTGCAACAAGCCGCAGAAACCAGTCAAGATGACCAATTGGGCCAAGCTAAGTACCATACTGTTTTAAGCCAAGCCGATTGGGATGCCTTATGGGCACGTTTAAATAGCGCAACCCGTTTTGCTTTTGACACCGAAACCACCAGTTTAGATTATCGTATTGCTGAAATTGTCGGCTTTTCGGTGGCGTTTGATGCCCAAGATGCCTATTACGTCCCATTGGCACATGATTATGAAGGCGCACCGGAACAATTAAATCGCGATGTTGTTTTAGCGCACATTAAACCCATTTTAGAAAACCCAAACATTGATAAAATTGGGCATCACCTTAAATACGATGCGCATGTGTTGGAAAATCATGGCATTCATTTACAAGGTTGGTATTTTGATACCATGCTCGCCTCTTATGTCTTAAATTCTGTGGCAACTCGTCATGGTATGGATGATGTGGCGCGCGTGTATTTAAGTCACTTTACCACTACGTTTGAGCAAATTGCCGGTAAAGGTGCCAAGCAAAAAACCTTTAATCAAATTGAACTTGAAGTGGCTGCCGCTTATGCCGCAGAAGATGCTCATGTGACCTATCGTCTATATGAAGTCTTAGATGAAAAGCTCCAAGCTGTACCAGAGCTTAGCCATATTTTACACCACATTGAAATGCCAACCGCGCGCGTACTCACGCTTATGGAAGAAAATGGTATTCAACTGGATTTGGCTTTTCTTGCGCAATTGGGCAATGATTTTGAAGGTGCCATTGCCAGTTTAGAGCAGCAAATCATTGAACTTGCAGGTGAAAGCTTTAATGTCAGCTCACCGAAACAAGTCGGTGAAGTGTTGTTTGAAAAACTGGGACTCAAAGGTGGCAAAAAAACCTCAACCGGTCAATACAGCACCAATGAAAGTATTTTAGAAAAACTAGAGCACCCGATTGCTGAGTTGATTTTAGAATATCGCGGCTTAACCAAGCTCAAAAGCACGTACACCGATGGCTTAATCAAACAAGCCAATGAAAATAGTGCGCGTGTGCATACTAGTTATCATCAAGCCCTCACTGCAACAGGTCGTTTATCCTCAACCGACCCAAACTTGCAAAATATTCCAGTGCGTGAGCAAATTGGGCGTCAAATTCGTAAAGCATTTGTAGCACCACAAGGTCGTGTGTTACTTGCAGCCGATTACTCACAAATTGAATTACGCTTAATGGCACATTTTTCTCAAGATGATGCTTTAGTGGATGCTTTTAATCACAATCAAGACGTGCATCGTCGTACAGCGGCCGAAGTCTTAGGCATTGCGTTAGAAGATGTAACGGGTGATCAACGTCGTCAAGCCAAAGCGGTTAACTTTGGTCTGCTGTATGGTATGTCGGAATTTGGTTTAACTCGTCAGTTGGGCTTTAGTCGTCAAGAATCGCAAGATTATATTAAAAAATACTTCCATCGTTATCCGGGTATTTATGAATATATGCAACGCACCCGTCAAGTGGCGTTAGAGCAAGGCTATATTGAAACCATTAGCGGTCGCCGTTTATATACCCCAGACATCAACGCGCGCAACATGATGGTACGTAAAGCAGCTGAACGCGCTGCCATTAATGCACCCCTACAAGGGTCAGCGGCCGATATTATTAAAATGGCCATGATTGAAGTGGATAAAATCTTACCTCAAGATCAAGCTAAATTATTACTGCAAGTACACGATGAATTGGTATTTGAAGTTGATGCTGAGATTGCCGACCAATTGGCTGAGCAATTGCGTGATGTAATGCAATCGGTGATTCAATTGTCTGTACCGTTAATTGTTGAAGTAGGCAAAGGACTGAATTGGGACGAAGCCCACTAAACTTTAAATAAAAAAAAGGACGCCACGGCGTCCTTTTTTTATCTTGATTTATACAATTGAGCTGAGCATCATTTGTGCAATATACAAGGTAAAAAACGCTAAGATAGGCGACAAATCAATCATTCCCATATTCGGCATAATCTTACGAAACGGCGCAAGCATAGGTTCGGCCAATTCTTGAATCACGTCAATATAAGGCGAACGTGTTTGGCTAAACATTAAAATCCAACTACAAATAATATAAGCAAACAATAAGTACTTTAAGATCGACACTAAGGAATGCAGCATCGACAACACTGTGGTTAAAATAAAGTAGCCTGCCCCACCTGTAGGTTGTGCATTTAAATATTTAAAACCAAATACTTTGAGGAAATACAATAAAACGGTCAGCACTAATGCCGCCAAATTGACACGTCCACCTGCAACTGTTGGCAAAATACGCCCAAATACATCGACAATTTTAGTGGCTTTGGTGGTAGACAGCACCACAGGGTTATAGCTATTTACCCCAGCCAATTGCATTAAAAAGCGGAAGAACAGCAATAAAATCGCAACATTAATAATAATGTCAAAAAATAGCGCAGAGGTTGAACCCATACTTGAATTTTCCTAATCAAAAATTTATTTGCTGCTTTCGCTTAACTCTTGTGCCAGTTCTTGACTACGGCTTTTGGCTGCGGCTAAGGCAGCTTGAATGTTTTGCGAAATTTGCGCATGGTCAAATACTTCAATCGCCGCTTGTGTGGTGCCATTTGGCGAAGTAACATTTTTACGTAATTGTGCTGGGCTATTGGCACTGGTAATTGCCATTTGTGCGGCACCCAATGCTGTTTGTAAGGTTAAAGCCGTTGCAGTTTTTTCATCTAAACCTAAATTTTTACCGGCACGAATCATGCTTTCCATCATGTAAAAGAAATATGCAGGTCCCGAACCTGATACAGCAGTTACTGCATCAATTTGCGACTCAACAGGTACCCAAATGGTTAAACCTGTTGCCGCCAAAATTTGACTGGCTAAATCGCGATCTGCCTGATTCATAGATTCATTGGCAAATAAACCATGCGCACCAATTTGCACCAAAGCTGGTGTATTTGGCATGACACGGACTACACGCTCTGTACCTAACAAATTGGCAATTGTTGCCACTTCTGCACCCGCGACAATAGATACAATCAATTTGCCATCACATAAACCATGTAGTGGTTTTAATACCTGTGACAACACTTGTGGCTTCACTGCAAATACCACCACATCGGCAACTAAAACCGCAGCTGCATTGTCTGTTGTGACTTGCACGCCTTTTTCAGCAAGAAGATCACGTACCCCTTCTACCGGATCAGACACTGTAATACGTGTCGGTGCTAAACCACGAGCAACTAAGCCACCAATTAAGGCTTGTGCCATATTGCCGCCACCAATAAAACTAATATTACAATCTAAAACAGCGCTCATGATCTCTCTTGCTCAAGGGGTAGAAAACAATAATTGAGGTTGCCAGCCATGCTGTTGATTATACTGCGACTCGGCAAGCCAAAATCCTTTGGGGGTAAAGACGCCTAGCATAACATCATCTTTACTTAATATTTGTATCTGATGTCGTTGCCAAGGAAAAATTTGCGCCGCTTGAATGGCTTTTTTCAGTGGCCAATGCCCGACGCGACCATGTAAATGAATCTTCTCGCCGCCTATACGTGGCATGACAGATAAAGGCTGCTCAAGCAAATCCCAACTTAAACCCCACGCCTGTTGCCGAATACAAAATTCACCGGCTGCCAGCTTAATCTTTTGATCTAAAGACACACTCAATTCTTGAGGCACTGGGCTTTGCTGCTGGGCTAAATACTCAGCTTTGCTCACTTTATATAAGACATTCTGATAGCGCAGATAATAAAATCCTGCGTGATGTAAAGCTGAGCGTGCATCGCTTTTTGCGGCAATCACTTCGCTTTGTATACGCTCAACTGTAGCCAAGCTTGGGCGATATGCTGCTTGACCTTTCATCCAATTAGAGAGTAACTGCCGTTGTCTTGGTATAGACAACTCTTGTAATAATTTAAGGTCAAGTTGATGGACATCCCCACAAGACTTTAAATCTTGCTGTGCCAGCTCTGCTAAAATCTCAGCAGCATCTTGCATCAGTAGACTACTGCGGCTGATTGCTTGCTGCATTTGAGGAAAACGTGATTGTAATAACGGCCACAGCGTTTCACGGCACCATGCGCGATCATAATGGGTATCAAAATTGGTGGGATCTTGAATATAGGCAATATGATGTTGCTGCACCCATTGGCTAATCTGCTCACGCGATAGATTTAAAAAAGGGCGCCAAATATTCAAATGTGTTCTTGGATCATGGATGCGCATGGCGCTTAAACCGTCTACACCACTGCCTGAAAACAAATGCAGTAATACCGTTTCGGCTTGATCTTGTTGATGATGAGCCAACACTAAAATTTCATCAGGGGCAATATGCTGCTCAAAAGCCTGATAACGGGCAATACGGGCTTGGTTTTCTAGATTACCGTTTTGTACGTCAACCTCAGCCACCACACAGTTAAGATTGAGTTTTTCACATTCAAGGCGCACAAATTCACCCCAACTGGCACTGTGTTGTTGCAGTTGATGGTTAATGTAAATGGCACGGATTTTTTCAGGAAATAACACAGACATCACATGCAGCAGCAGCATGGAATCCATGCCACCACTACACGCAATTAAGAATTTTACATCAGCACTTGGCCAAGTGTTTAAGAGGCAAGACCTAAGTTGCTGCTGCCAAACTTCATTAAACGTTGGTAACGTGCTTCGCATCGCTCTTCGGCACTCATTGGTTCTAATTCAGCTAAGGCTTGTTTTAACACATCTTTGAGTGCATACATCACTTTTTCTGTGTTTAAATGCGCGCCTTCACCTTCATCGACCACATATTCAACAATCCCAATTTGCTTAAGCTTTTCTGCCGTTAAGGCTAAAGCTTCACTGGCTTGTTCAGCTTTTTCAGCGGTTTTCCATAAAATAGAGGCACAGCCTTCAGGTGAAATCACCGAATAAATACTGTGTGACAACATCACCACACGGTCGGCTACACCAATACCTAAAGCACCACCTGAACCGCCTTCACCCAATACTGTAGCAACCACAGGTACTTTTAAGCTCGACAATTGTGCAAGACTGGTTGCAATTGCTTCTGCTTGACCGCGTTCTTCTGCACCTACACCTGGATATGCACCCATAGTGTCAATAAACGTAAAGACAGGTAAATTAAAACGCTCTGCCATATCCAATAAGCGTTGTGATTTACGGTAGCCTTCAGGGTTACACATACCAAAATTATGTTGCAGTTTTTCACGCGTGCTACGACCACGGTGTTGACCAATCACCATCACAGGTTGACCGTCAAAGCGGGCTAAACCACCAATCATGGCACCATCATCACCAAATAAACGGTCGCCATGCAACGCGTCAAATTCGTCAAAGATTTCACCAACATAATCCAAAAATTGCGGACGCTCCGGATGACGTGCAATTTGAACAGTTGTCCATGCTTTAGATACAGCTTTATTTTTCATAGGTCGACCATTATCCCTTAATTAACCCGTTCGTTAATCGATAAATTGTTCCGACTGAATATTCAATTCAATATCCCAATGCTTAAATTGCACTTGTTCATCGTGTAACTCGGCAACGAGCAGAGGCCATTGTTTGGCATCACCAGAAACGCTAAGTTGCCATTGTTGCGCATTGATGACGTTTAATTCAATGGCAGGAAGCATCTCATCACTACGACTATGATTGAGCAAAACGGACAAGCGTAGCAACAAACATAAGTACATCAAGCGTTGACCACCAACGCGCAAAACATCCAATTTGGCATCAAGTCGTAACTTACGACGATGATACGCCACTAAATGTGACAGGTAGTTTTGGTCAATTTGCGAGAAGCCTGCAATGTCAGAATGTTGTAACAGATAAGCACTGTGACGATGATAACCACTATGACTAATCGCAAGTCCAATTTCGTGTAAATAGGCGGCGCGACGCAGTAAATCACTATCATCCACGTTTAATTTCAACGCATCAGCGACATGCTCAAATAAGTTTTGTGCTGTGGCCACCACACGTTCTGCTTGCTTAGGATCAGCGTTATAACGCCCCATTAAGGCGTGCACAGAACGGTCACGGATATCTTCATGTTGAAAACGACCCAACAGATCGTACATTACGCCTTCACGCAAAGCACCATCTGAATAAACCAATTTATCAATATTAAGCACATCAAATACTGCGTACAAAATGGCAACACCGGCTGGCAAAACTGCTCGACGGTCTTCTTTTAAGCCCTCAAATTCCACATCAGAGACATGTTTATATTTGAGCATTTTATCTTTAAGTTTGTCTAAGCCTTCACGGGTGAGCTCTTCTTTTTCGTTGCTCCAGCCCATGTTCACGCAAATCTGACGACAGGCTTTAATGGTGCCGCTTGAACCAACGACTGTGTCCCAACCAGCTTCTTTATAAGTATTAACTAAACCTGACACTTCTTTACGCGCAGCAGTAATCGCTCGCTCAAAGGCTTTAACGCTAATTTCGCCATCTGCAAAATAGGCTTTAGTAAATGCCACACAGCCCATTTGCACAGATTCGGTATGAATCGGTTCAAACTCTTCACCAATAATCAGTTCGGTTGATCCACCACCAATATCAATCACCAAACGGCGACCGCTATTTTCCATACTATGTGACACACCTAAATAAATTAAGCGCGCTTCTTCACGACCGGCAATAATCTCAATCGGTTTGGGTAAAATTTCTGCGGCTTTTTGAATAAATTCGTGTCCGTTTTTGGCTTGGCGTAAAGCATTGGTCGCCACAATACGCAAGCGATTGGCTTGTACTGAGCTTAAACGTCCAACAAAACGCGCCAAACATGCCAGACCACGCTGCTGCGCGGCTTCGGTTAGATTTTTATTTTCATCAAGACCGGCTGCCAATTGCACTTTTTCTGACATCGAGGCAACTTTTTTGACTTCGCCATGATCTACACGCGCAATTGCCAAATGGAAGCTGTTTGAACCCATATCAATGGCAGCAAGCAACTCTTCATCAATCAAAAAATCAGACATTATTTAAACAAATCCTTGCACAATTGCGCCTAGATTAATTCACCTATCGGCAATTTAAAAGGCATTTATGCATTGATCTTGCTAACTTTAGCTTTTTTCTCCTGATGTGACAATTGTGTTACACGATAGCGACTATCGTGATCATCTATTAGACAAATTCTCAAGAAAACGGCAAAATCGTCATATTCCCCTACATTGTTATAGGCGGCTATGTAATACTAATAATTATAGAGCTGTCTTAAAAACTCATCTGGAGCCAAATCCATGTCTATCGTAAACACTACTGAAGCGACTTTCGCAGCTGATGTTTTAGAATCTGAACTTCCTGTTCTTGTAGACTTCTGGGCAGGCTGGTGTGCGCCATGTAAAGCGATTGCACCGGTACTTGAAGTCCTTGCAAGCGAATACGAAGGTAAAGTCAACATCGTAAAAGTTGATGTGACTCAATTACAATCCGTTGCTGCGGACTACAATATTCGTAACATCCCTGCATTATTGATGTTTAAAAATGGTGAAGTGGTTGCCACTCAAGTGGGCGCTGCACCAAAATCTAAATTAGCGGCGTTTATTGAAGACAACATCTAATTGGATGTCATCAGCCCGATCATACGCTGAGACCACTCAGCGTATTTTTTTGCACTAAAATTGACAAAAACCCGTTTGTCTTCTATATTAGCTATTCAAGAAATCAAGGATGTCAATCCTGTCATTTTCTTACAAGACACAACACATAACATGCCACTCGGCAACAGCAATTGTTTTTACACAATTCTGAAATGATCGTTCCAAATTTTGAATTGTTGCTTTACAAAACAATGACGTGCATCTCTTGTCCGTTTGCGCCCGTATGTTGCTTCCTTTCTTACACTTTATCCCAGAATCTTACATTCTATCTGACCACCTATGAATTTAACAGAACTCAAGAAAAAACCGATTGGCGAACTGATCAAGATTGCCGAATTTATGGGCCTTGAAGGAATGGCACGTAATCGCAAGCAAGACATTATCTTTGCGATTTTAAAGCGCCACGCTATGAATGGGGAAGAAATCTTTGGTGACGGCGTTCTCGAAATTCTGTCAGATGGTTTCGGCTTTTTACGTTCAGCAGCAGGCTCTTATCTTGCCGGCCCAGATGACATCTACGTCAGCCCGTCACAAATTCGTCGTTTTAACTTACGCACAGGCGACACCATCACCGGTACCATTCGTCCGCCCAAAGAAGGTGAACGTTATTTCGCTTTACTCAAAGTCAACCAAATTAACTACGACACGCCTGAAAACTCGCGTAACAAGATTTTATTTGAAAACTTAACGCCATTGTTCCCAACTGAACAGTTGATCATGGAACTTGGTAACGGCACCACTGAAGATTTAACCGCGCGTGTAGTAGATTTAGTGGCCCCAATTGGTAAAGGTCAGCGTTCTATTATTGTTGCCCCACCAAAAGCCGGTAAAACCATGTTGTTACAAAACATCGCGCAATCGATTGTTCGTAATAACCCTGAAGTTATTCTAATTGTGTTGCTTATTGATGAGCGACCTGAAGAAGTGACTGAAATGGAACGTACTGTTCGTGGTGAAGTCGTGGCTTCTACTTTTGATGAATCCCCTGCTCGTCACGTTCAAGTGGCTGAAATGGTGATTGAAAAAGCCAAGCGTTTGGTTGAACACAAAAAAGACGTAGTGATCTTACTCGACTCGATTACTCGTCTTGCACGTGCCTACAACACCGTGATTCCATCATCAGGTAAAGTCCTAACCGGTGGTGTGGACGCACACGCTTTAGAGCGTCCAAAACGTTTCTTTGGTGCAGCACGTAATATTGAAGAAGGTGGCTCACTGACCATTATCTCGACTGCCCTGATTGAAACAGGCAGCAAGATGGATGAAGTGATTTACGAAGAATTTAAAGGTACAGGTAACCAAGAAATTACCCTTGATCGCCGTATTGCCGAAAAGCGTGTCTTCCCTGCCATGAACATTAAAAAGTCAGGTACACGTCGTGAGGAGCGTTTAATGTCTGAAGATAATCTGCGTAAAGTTTGGATTTTACGTAAATTACTACATACTCAAGATGAACTTGTGGCCATGGAATTCTTGCTTGATCGTATGAAAGAAACCAAGACTAATGATGATTTCTTCGATCAAATGAAGCGTAAAGCCAGCAACTAATTTTGCACAAAAAATTCTGATTTAAAGCAGAGGCTGTCTACAATGACAGCCTTTTGTTTGGGTTGACAAAAGTTACACAACGACACAATTCATGTTGGTTTTTGTAAACTTATTTTCAAAATTTTAATCAATTCAAAGACAAGCTAAAAAAACCGAAGTTTTTTAACTAGTTATTTGTTATTTCTCCAATATAAACCTTCGCCTTGATTGTTATTTTCTGTTAAAAAATCAGCGATTCTTTACGTTTTTGTGGCTTTTTTTCACATTGCCTAGTGGTATTTCAAAAAGCGCAGTGATAGCATATTCGCATACCCGTTAGACTGCTCCTGCCTTGTTAAACCTAATAAAAAATTAGGCGAAATAACAGCACACAACAGGCTAACCCAGGTCTTTTTTTATCTCATATTTAGAGAGTGATGCCATGTTATTCAAAAAAATCGCTATTGCTGCTGCAGTTGCTACTACTTTAGCTTTCGTTGGTTGTGCTAAAAAAACTGAAGAAGCTGCTGCTGACGCTAACGCTGCTGCATCTGAAGCTGTTGTAGCTGCATCTGAAGCGACTGCTGCTGCTGAAGCTGCATCTGTTGCTGCTCCTGCATCTGAAGCTGCTGTTGCTGCATCTGAAGCTGCTGCTGTAGCTGTTGACGCTGCTGTTGAAGCGACTGCTGCTGCTTCTGAAGCTGCTGCTCAATAATCTAAACTTTAGATTATTTGAAAAAAAGAGAGCCCTTTGGCTCTCTTTTTTATTGTCTAAAATTTAATAAAAAAGAGCAGATCAATCGATCTGCTCTGTACCTACGCGTTGACGGAACTTTTGTCCGGCACGGAAAGTCACCACGCGGCGTGCAGAAATCGGAATTTCTTCACCCGTTTTCGGATTTCGACCTGGACGCTGACGTTTATCACGTAGCTCGAAGTTGCCAAAACCCGAAAGTTTAACTTGTTCCCCAGAGATCAGCGCTTGGCTGATCTCATCGAAAAATAACTCAACCATTTGTTTCGCTTCACGACGATTTAAACTCGTGAGCTCACTTAAATGATCAGCCATTTCTGCTTTTGTTAATGCTGTCATGAAGCCCTCAATGTCGCTTGGTAAGTGTCTTGCAACACTTGTAGGATATTATCCATACCTGATTTAATTTCAGCATCTTCGAGTGTACGACTTGGATGCTGCCATAAAATAGCAAATGCCAATGAGCGTTTGCCGTCTTCCACACCTTGTCCAGTATACACATCGAATAACCAAGTTGAGTCTAGTAACTCGCCGCCAGTTTTTTCGATAAGTTGCTGAATTTCGCTAACATTAATCTTATCACTAATTAAAAGCGCAATATCACGTCGAACAGATGGAAAACGTGATAATTCTGTAAAATTAGATACATAAGTTTGCAAAACAGCCGCTTGATCAAGTTCAGCGACCCAAGTCATGCCTAAATCAAGCTCAGATTCTAAAGACGGATGCAAACGACCTAAGTAACCGATTGACTGACCATTGACCATAATCTCGGCAGATTGACCCGGATGTAACCAGCTACGCTCTGAACGAACATAATCTGCTTTGACACGCGCTGCTGCCAATAGCTCTTCAATGTCGCCTTTAAAGTCAAAGAAATCCATTGGCTGTGGTTTACCATGCCAAGATTCTTGAGTTTTGGCACCCACTGCAATTAAAGCTAAGGTTGGGATTTGTTTTAAATCATGAATACTGTTTGCATCTTGATAATCAAAACGTAAACCTAATTCAAAGAAACGTACACGGCTTTGTTGGCGGTTAATGTTATGCTGCACACAAGGAATTAAGCTTGATAACAACGTCGAGCGCATCACCGCTAAATCGCTTGAAATTGGGTTTGCCAATGCCAATGGATTGACCGCAGGATTGAGTTGCTTCTCAAGTTTTAAATCAGCAAAGCTAAAACTAATGGCTTCTTGGTAGCCAAGCGTTACCGCAGTTTGACGTAACTGAGACAATTCAAATTGATCTTGATATTTGGCCAATTGAGCATCAATCACAGGTAAGCTGATTTGAATGTTGTCGTAACCGTGAATACGCGCCACTTCTTCAATCAAATCTTGGTAAATCGCCATGTCATAACGATGTGATGGCGGTACAACTGACCATTGACCTTGTGCGATCACGTCTACATCACAACCAAGGCGTGTGAGTGCATCAGTAATAAAGTCAGAAGCCACTTCATAACCTAACAATTGATCCACTTGAGCTTGATTGAGTTCAATTGCATCGCGTGTAGGTAACACGTTTAGGTTTTCTGCTACAGTGATTGGACCAAACTCACCGCCTGCCAACTCAGAAATTAACTGTGAAGCACGGTGCATCGCCAGCATTGGCAATTCAAAATCTACACCGCGTTCATAGCGCTGTGATGCATCGGTATGTAAACCAAAGCTGCGCGCACGACCGGCAATCGCAAGTGGTGCAAAGAATGCGGATTCTAAGAAAATTTCAGTGGTTGCATCAATCACAGATGATGACAAGCCACCCATGATCCCCGCAATTGCTAAAACTTTTTCATCATCAGCAATCACCATCACATTGTCTTGCAACTCAACTTCTTGCTCGTTAAGTAAAACAAGCTTTTCACCGGTTGTGGCTTGACGTACATGCACAGCACCTTGCACTTGACCCGCATCAAAAGCATGTAATGGCTGACCAAGTTCCATTAACACGTAGTTGGTAATATCTACCAAAATACTGTGCTGACGAATACCTGAACGTGCTAAAGCACGCTCCATCCAGACTGGTGTTGGTGCTTTGGTATTGACGTTTTTGATCACACGACCTAAATAACGTGGGCAACCTTCTGTTGACACTACAACTTGCTTTTCGTCGCTGATGGTTGCTGCAACTTCTTTGATGTCAGGTGCTGTTACTGCCAATTGGTTAATCACGCCAATCTCGCGTGCGATACCGCGAATGCTAAAGCAGTCACCACGGTTTGGGGTGATACTGATGTCAATCACGTTGTCATCAAGCTGCAAGTATTCACGGATATTAACACCTACAGGTGCATCTTCAGGCAGCTCTAACAGACCATCAATTTTATCTTCTAAATCAATTTCAGATGCGCCACACAGCATGCCTTGTGATTCAATACCACGTAGCTTGCCTTTTTTGATTTTAAAGTCGCCCGGTAAAACAGCACCAATGGTCGCAACTGGCGCTTTCATGCCTACGCGTACGTTGGGTGCACCACATACAATTTGTAGTGGCTCAGCAGCACCAATGTTCACAGTCGTTACACGTAAACGATCTGCATCTGGATGTTGTTCAACCGTTAAGACTTCACCCACCACTACACCAGTAAAGGCTTTGGCAGCAGCAGATAAATCATCAACTTCTAAACCCAACATGGTCAGTTGATCAGACAATTTATCGCTATCAATGGCTGGGTTGACCCACGTACGTAACCAATTTTCGCTAATTTTCATTAAAATAAAACCTGTAATTTGAATCTTTAGAATCCCCCTCAAACTCCAATCAAGGAGTAGCCCTCCTGTATAAGCTAAGAGGTTAAGAGAGGATTAAATAAAAAGTTTTAAGCAAACTGGCGTAAGAAACGCACATCGTTTTGGTAGAACATACGTAAGTCATTAATGCCATAACGTAACATTGCAAAACGTTCAACCCCTAAACCAAAGGCAAAACCTGTATATTTCTCAGGATCAATACCTGCAGAACGCAGTACGTTTGGATGCACCATACCGCAACCTAATACTTCTAACCATTTGCCACGTTCATCCATAATATCTACTTCAGCACTTGGCTCAGTAAATGGGAAATAAGATGGGCGGAAACGTACTTTTAAATCTTTTTCAAAAAATTCATTTAAAAGATTCACCAATAAACCTTTAAGTTCTGCAAAGCTCGTTTTTTCAGCAACATACAAACCTTCGATTTGATGGAACATCGGTGAGTGAGTTTGATCTGAGTCACAACGATACACACGCCCCGGACACACAATGCGAATTGGTGGCTGCTGGGTTTCCATGGTACGAATCTGTACGCCCGAAGTATGGGTACGTAACAAATGATTGACGTCAAAATAGAATGTATCGTGCATGGCACGTGCAGGGTGATGCCCCGGAATATTCAATGCTTCAAAGTTATGATAGTCATCTTCAACTTCAGGACCTGTTGCAACAGAAAAGCCCGCTTTGGTAAAAAATTGGCAAATACGTTCTTGGACTTGAGTAACCGGATGAATACTGCCAACGCTTTGACCACGGCCCGGCAGGCTAATATCAATGGTTTCGCTAGCAAGTTTGGCTGCTAAAGCAGCTTGTTGTAATGCAGTTTGACGCTCAGTTAAAGCGGCATTGATTGCTTCACGTACAGCATGAATTTGGGCACCAAACTCTTTACGCTGTTCAGGATCCATTTTGCCTAAAGACTTTGATTGCTCGGCAAGTTGGCTCTTCTTGCCGGTAAATTGCACTCGTACTTGATCGAGTGTAGCAAGGTCCTCTGCTGCTGCGATGGCAGCAAGCGCTTCAGTAGTCAGGGCTTCCAGTGACATAGTAACTCTCAAAGCAACATTTAGAAATATAATTAAAACCTGTCATTCTAACAGTTTTTCGCTATTTTTATGAAGCGTGTCTTTAACGAAAATTTAATTGCTAGGTGCTTTTGACAAAGGCTAAGATAAATACAAATTTCAACAGAGTGATGGCATGGCGCTAGACCCTATTTGGCAACAGCAATTGACCTTAGTGAGCTATGGCAATCAATATCTTGCTCAAGACTTAAATTTAAGTCGTTGGCTTAATCACGCGATTTTTGCGCAACATGCCTTTTTCTTTCGGGATTTAAACTCACAGCAATTGTTGGCACAGCATTTTCAAATTTGGCTTGAGGGATTAAAAGCCCAAGGTGTGACACGCTTAAGCTTGCATTGCTCCAGTTTATTGCGCAATGAAAAAAATCCCAACCCCAATATTGAGCTGATTCCTTATGCACATTTTATTGTCAGCCATAGCCCAAAAGCCAAACATGCTTGGCTATGTGGTCGTGAACTTGCTGCCTGGTATCAATCCGAGCAAGACTACGAAGCGCCAATTGGACAAGAGATAGTAAACCGCGTAGAAACTTTATGGCGTTATGAACTTAACAGCAAACTGGCTAAACACATCGCTGCTGATTTACAACGCCCCAATTGGGACGAAATCGAGCAATTTTTACAAACAGAATTGTTTAACCACCTATTGGCTCAAGATTTTACGGTGCCGCATATAAGCATGGCTTACTACGGCATTCCAGATCCGCAAGATCAAAGTGATTATCTGGCTTTACTTCCAAGCGAGGTGCAGGCAGATTATGCGCATGAGCGCTTACATCAGTTAGATGCGCTGACGCAACATATCGCAAAACTCAGAAAATTGGCACAGCAGCAAGGCGCTCAAGATTGGTCTGCAGAACAACATCTGCAATATAAACACTTTGCCGAAAAAATTGAGGATTTACACGCTAAATTTATTGTGAAAGTCGCCAATCACCATGCGACTGCTCGCTTAAATCATCAAAGTGCGCAAACACCATTAGATAGCGCTATAGATGAAAAACTCGATTTTCCAACAGCATCAAGCAAGAAAGTCGGTGCAACACATGTGATTAAACTGATTTTAATGACTGCCCTGATTTGTGCAGCTGCATATTATTTTGGATTTTAAACAAAAAAAAGACCGCAAAAGCGGTCTTTTTTTCAAGTCATAAAGACTTATGCAGCCAATGCATCTTTCGCTTTTTGAGCGATAGCAGCAAACGCAACAGCGTCATGCATAGCGATGTCAGCAAGTACACGACGGTCGATGATCACTTGAGCTTTTTTCAAGCCAGAGATCATACGGCTGTACGATAAACCATTTTGACGAGCACCAGCATTGATACGCGCAATCCATAAAGCACGGAATTGACGTTTCTTTTGACGGCGGTCACGGTAAGCATATTGACCAGCTTTGATTACCGCTTGGAACGCTACGCGGTAAACGCGTGAGCGAGCACCGTAGTAACCTTTAGCGCGAGCAAGAATTTTTTTGTGACGGCGATGAGCCTGTACACCACGTTTTACACGAGCCATTTATAATCTCCTTAGATGTACGGGCACATAGCGCGAACTGCTGCAACGTCACTTACGTGAACCATTACACAGCCGCGTAATTGACGAATACGCTTAGCAGATTTTTTGGTCAAAATGTGGCGTTTGAACGCTTGTTTACGCTTAAAACCGTTTGCAGTCGCTTTGAAGCGTTTAGCTGCACCACGGCGGGTTTTCATCTTAGGCATAACAACCTCTTTTGAACACCTGTTCGGAACGTCTGCACCATTGCAAAAACGACCTGCAGGTAAGGGAGCCGATATTCTAAAGCATCTTTGTCTAAAACAAAAGCATTGTTACTTAATATAAAATGATCTTTTTACTTGCGAGCCACATGGTTTTTGGAAATACTTGAACGCATTATTTTTACCCATTTCATTAAAATATTGGTTATGAAAGCAATTATCGCTGTAGCACTGTTTAGTTTACCCTTTTGCCTTGCTCATAGTGAGCCAGTCAAAACCCAACAATTAACCCCACAAACCCTAGCTGCCCTGCCCGCTCATCTCACCACACGTATTGATTGGCAGAAATTTCCGAAGCCACATTATCAAAACCAAGACTTAAATCGGCAAGATCGTAGCGCAATTGTACGTGTTTATGCTGATGAAACAGGTAAAGTGACCAAAGCTAGTATCCAAGAAAGTAGTGGGGTCAAAAAAATTGATCAGGCACTGCTTACAGCCGTATCAAGCGCGCAAGTCAAACCGCATCAGGTTCAAGACACCACCTTACCTATTATTGGCTATCAAGTCTTTAACTTGAAATATCAACATGATGATCAAAAAATTTGCCAATACCAATTTAATTCTAAAGTATGGCAGGCACAGCAACAGGGTCAAAAAGCTACTTTTACTTATCAACAACAACCCGTTTTGGCTTTAACAGAAGATGATTTAAATCAGCATACACGTCGTGTGGCTTTTGAATTAAAAGTGAACAAAAAAGGCGATGTGAAAAAAGTTAAAATTAACAAAGGCTCAGGCATATATAACCTTGATCAACAGGTGAAAAACGCAGCACAATCGGTACGGTTGAACGTACCGCGTAAATATTGGCTGTATAAACCAAAGACCTTAAAAGATGAAATTGTCTTTAAGTTAAATCATTGCTTATAAAACTAATCCTATAGTGACAGCATGTTGCTTTGCTATACATGCTGTTAGGAATGCCTATTCATGATCCATAAATTAATCTGCTTCGGTCTTTTACTCGGACTAAACCAAAATATATGTGCGGATACTGCGACAATTGATCAGGCAAAGCCACAATTTAAACTGATGCATGATTATCCACAACTAGAATGGTTACGGGCACCGAAAGTCAGATTAAAAGATGGCGATTTAGAAGGTCAACCGAGAAAAATTTCTGTCAAGATAGAAGCTGATAGCAGTGGTGCAATCAAAACAGTGAACATTGATCAAAGTTCAGGCCTACAAGCATTAGATGCAATGATCATTGAGGCAACACAACATGCTCGTTTTAAACCTTACTCTCAACCTATATATGTCATACAAAAATTCGAGATGATGGCAAACGACTATCAATCAACCACCAAAAGTAAGCCTACAGCGCCTAAGATCGTGTCCACTTGTCAATTTGAAGTGGTTGGTTTTACTAAGCAGCAGCAAGGCCAAGACTTGGGGTTCAAATATCTCAGTCAACCACCCAAGCTAGAAGCGCAACTATATAATGTGGGTTCAGAGGATAGATCGATAGAATTTGATTTTAGCCTTAATCGTCATAATAAAATTACATCCACTCGTATTACCAAAGGCTCAGGATATTTCAATTTAGATCATCGTTTAGTGACACAATTTGCACAAGTTCAACTTAGTGCACCACGTAATTTCTATCAATTACAAAGCTTTAAGTTCAGCGAGAAACTTAAACTGAATGTAGATCAATGTAATTGAAGCATAATCCAGTAAATAAATAGATAACGTCCGATTTTTGCCATGCTGACCATCAGTAAAAATCGGATGAAATTTTCTCGCATTAAACCGGCAATCAAGGTAATGGGATCACCAATGATAGGTGTCCAACTCAACAACAACGACCAAAATCCATAACGATGATACAGCTTTTGCGCGCGGTTGAGTTTTTGCTCAGATACAGGAAACCATTTTTTATCTTTAAAATGTTCGGCCTTGATTCCTAGGTACCAATTGACGCAACTGCCTAAAATATTACCTACGCTTGCCACAAAAATCAGCAAAGCTGCTGAATAATCAGTTTGGCTTAACATCGCGAGCAATACTGCCTCTGATTGTAAGGGCAATAAAGTAGCTGCACCAAAGGCACTCACAAATAGGAGGAGCAGTGCCAATTTACAAGCCTAAACGCTTTTTGGTACGGCTATATTCAAGACGTGACCAAACACACATCAAAATCAGCACTACAATACGCGCCCATGTGTAAATGTCTGCAATCGGGCTAATCGCAGCACGCAATATGTTTTGATCTTTGGTGGCTAAACTTTCTGCAATTTTTTGCACATGCACCGCTTCTGCCACAAATATCAATAAGCATAAGGCAATACCAAAAATAATGCTTAAATAGATTCGTGCGTTATTTTCAACAATACGCGTTAAATTTAAGAAAAACTGTTGCATTGACCCAGACCATTGAAAAAAGATTCATCTGCATGGTAGCAGATTTAAACATCAAGCTGAATTGCCAAAGCACGTTGCACCGCAGGACGTGCAGTAAGGCGTTGCATATAAGACAAAACATACGGATAGTCATTTAAATCAATCTGCTGCCATTCATACCGTAAGATCCAAGGCAAAATCGCCATATCTGCAATCGAGTACTCACCTGCAACATAGTCGCGATTTGCAAGCTGTGTATCTAACACTGTGTATAAACGCTGAGTTTCTGCAACATAACGCTCGGTTGCATAAGCGATTCGTTCAGGCGCAAAGCGACTAAAATGATGGTTTTGTCCCAACATTGGACCAAAACTTGCCATTTGCCACATCAGCCACTGCTCTACCTCTATACGCGCAACTTCAGCGCTTGGATAAAACAAACCTGTTTTACGCGCGAGATATTGCAAAATTGCGCCTGATTCAAACACCGAAATTGGCTGACCATGCGGCCCATCTTGATCAACAATGGCAGGAATTTTGTTATTGGGTGAAATCTTTAAAAAATCAGGTTGAAATTGAGCATTTTGGCTAATATTGATCGGAAAAATTTGATACTCAAATCCCATTTCTTCTAAGGCAATTGTAATTTTATGCCCATTGGGGGTTGGCCAATAATAAAGATCAATCATGCTAAAAGTCATTGTAGTTGCTCAAGTGAGTATTTTTATAACATGCTTTTCAAACATTTTTTGTAAAAAAAATGTTTTATAAAAACAATAAATTAAAATTTTACAGGTAATTTTTTCTTGAAATTTTTTAAGTTAAACCTATATAAAAAATACGCAAACGATCTGTTTTGGATGTTAAGCGTCAGGTTGTGAATATTAGATTGCAGCCACTTATTTGTATGACTTTGCTAACCTTAGAAGGTTTTATTTATGAGTAATATGACTTTAAGCCCGTTATTTCGTCGTGGTATTGGCTTTGACCGTTTAAATGATTTCTTTGACTATGCCATGCAAAGCGACACTCCAAATTATCCCCCTTATAACATCGAAAAACGCGGTGACAATGCTTACCGTATTGTGGTGGCGGCGGCAGGTTTTGACCAAAATGAATTGGCCATTCATCTTGAAAATCGCTTGTTAAGCATTACAGCACAAGCTAAACCACAAGACCAAGAACAGATTGAGTTTTTACATAAAGGGATTGCACGTCGTGCATTTAAACTGTCATTGCGTTTAGATGAATATATTGAAGTGCAACAAGCCGATTACCAAAATGGTTTGCTATCAATTGATTTACAACGCATTATTCCTGAAGAAAAGTTACCACGCCAAATTCCAATTGGACCTCAACTTGAGCAAATTGAAAAGCAAGCTTAAGTTGTTGTTTTAAAATAAGGCATAAAAAAAGCGCTGCAACTGCAGCGCTTTTTGATGGGTGATTACTTTTTCTTTTTCGGTCCAAGTAACATACCCATTTGACGACCTTCCATTTTTGGAGATTGCTCAACAACACCAAAATCAACTACGTCAGCTTCAACTTTTTGTAATTGCGCTAAACCTAATTGTTGATGGGCCATTTCACGACCACGGAAACGAAGGGTGATTTTCACCTTGTTGCCTTCTTCAAGGAACTTGATGATTGAACGTAATTTTACGTTGTAATCACCAACATCAGTACCAGGGCGGAGCTTGATTTCTTTCACCTGTACTTGATGTTGTTTTTTCTTCGCTTCTTTTTGCTTTTGCTTAAGGTCAAACAAATGCTTGTTAAAGTCCATGATTTTACAAACTGGTGGCTCAGCATTAGCAACGATCTCAACCAAGTCAAGATCAACAGCTTCTGCAGCGCGCACGGCGTCTGCTAAGCTTACAATACCTTTTTGCTCACCATTTTCGTCTACAAGACGAACTTCTTTAGCACGAATTTCATCATTCAAAGCAGGACGGTTTGACTTACCGCCCTGTTGATTACGGTCAGGCTGTTTAATCGCTGTTACTCCACAATGTACCGGCCGCGTTCGGCAACGGCTACTTTCACTAAGTCAACGAAAGCATCGATTGACATAGTACCCAAATTTTTCCCTGAACGGGTACGCACGTTTACAGTACCTTCCTCAACTTCACGGTCACCTAAAACCAGTAAGTAAGGAACACGTTCTAAGGTACGTTCACGAATCTTAAAGCCGATTTTCTCATTTCTCAAGTCTGAAATCGCGCGGATACCGCTTTCTTTAAGTTTTGCGACGACTGACTCACACGCTTCGGCTTGTGAATCAGTAATGTTCATCACGCAGGCTTGAATTGGTGCCAACCAAGGTGGCATAAAGCCTGCATAGTGCTCAATTAAAATACCAATGAAGCGCTCGAAACTGCCTAAGATCGCACGGTGTAACATCACAGGCTGATCGCGGTCGTTGTCTTCAGTGACATACGAGGCGTCTAAACGCTCTGGTAAGTTAAAGTCACACTGAATAGTACCACATTGCCATACACGACCTAAGCAGTCTTTTAAAGAGAATTCAATTTTTGGACCGTAGAATGCACCTTCACCCGGTTGCAATTCCCACTCAAGACCGGCTGCATCTAAAGCATCAGCTAAAGATTTTTCTGCCATATCCCAAAGCGCGTCATCACCCACACGTTTTTCAGGACGTGTAGAGAGTTTCATTTGTACTTCTTCGAAGCCAAAGTCTTTATAAACATCTAAGGTCAATTTAATGAAGTCTGCAACTTCTTGACCAATTTGTTCTTTGGTACAGAAAATATGCGCGTCATCTTGAGTAAAGCCACGTACACGCATAATGCCATGTAATGAACCCGATGGTTCGTTACGATGGCACGAACCAAACTCAGCTAAACGTACTGGTAAATCACGGTAAGATTTTAAACCTTGATTGAACACTTGTACGTGACAAGGACAGTTCATTGGCTTAACCGCATAGTTACGGTTTTCTGAATGGGTGGTAAACATGTTATCTGCGTAGTTGGCAGCATGTCCTGATTTTTCCCAAAGGGTGAAATCAACCACTTGCGGGGTACGAATTTCTTCATAACCATTGTCTTGTTGTACTTTACGCATGTACTGTTCAAGTACTTGGTAAATCGTCCAACCGTTTGGATGCCAGAACACCATACCCGGTGCTTCTTCTTGCATATGGAACAAATCAAGCGCTTTACCAATTTTACGGTGATCGCGTTTTTCTGCTTCTTCAATGCGTTTTACATATGCTGCAAGCTGCTTTTTATCTGCCCAAGCGGTACCGTAAACACGTTGTAATTGTTCGTTTTTCGCATCACCACGCCAATAAGCACCTGACATTTTAGTCAGTTTAAAGGCTTTTAAGAATTTGGTGTTTGGAACGTGCGGACCACGGCACATATCCAAATAGTCTTGATGGTAGTACAAGCCCATTTCGGTTTCTTCAGGCATGTCTGCAATCAAGCGTAATTTGTAGTCTTCGCCACGCGCGGTGAACTCTGCAATCACTTCATCACGCGGCGTCATTTTTTTAATGACATCATAATCTTGGTCGATGAGCTTTTTCATACGCGCTTCGATAGCAGCCATGTCATCTGGCGTAAACGGCTTTTCACTGAAAATATCGTAATAAAAACCATCTTCAATGACAGGACCAATCACCATCTTCGCTTCAGGGAACAATTGCTTAACCGCATGACCCACTAAATGTGCGCAAGAGTGACGGATGATATGAACACCATCTTCATCTTTTGGCGTGATGATTTGTAAGGTTGCGTCTTCAGTAATTAAATCAGAAGCATCAACGAGTTGACCGTTAACACGACCTGCAACTGTATTTTTTGCAAGACCCGGACCGATGCTGAGCGCAACATCCATCACAGATACGGCTTGATCAAACTGTTTTTGATCGCCATTTGGCAAAGTGATAATTGGCATAGAAAATCCTTAAGGAGTGATGCCCCGTACCATAGAGCATATCACCGCGAGATTATGATCGAGGAAATTCCTCAAAAGATAAAAACGGTGGATAAATAAAAATCGTCTTGAATTTTACACGGCTTAACCCATGGATTAAACCTTTCGAATTAAAAAAAGCGGCCACAGCCGCTGTTTTTATTGATCCGAGATGAGTGCCACTTGTTGGATGTAGTTAAATAATTTTAACTTCGATGCCGCAAGCTCTTCTTCAGAGACTTGTTTGCTGATATCACGCTGAATTCGTAAAATATGCTGACGAATTGGGTGATGCTCAGCGGCATTGTGCGCTTTCATAAACTCTTTAATGACAGGGTCGCCTTGATTGATCATACGATCAACCCAACGCTGTAACTGTGCAGTTTTTTTCGCGCCTTGTTGCGGCGTTAAATAAGATAAAATCATGCTTTCATCTTCATTGCGCAACAATTTACCAATACGTAAAAACTGACGACGACGTGCCTCACCTGACGTGATTGCACGGACATCAAGCAGTGCCTCAATTAAGCGTTCTTCAACAGGGAGATTATTGATTTGCTTAATACTCAGTTGTGCAAGCTGCTCACCTAAAGCGGCCATACGTTGTACGGCTTTTTTCTGTTCGGTTTTACTTGCACGTCCTTCCAAAGATTCAAAGTCTTCTTCGGTAAAACGGGTTGATCGACGTGCCACGATTAATCTGCCTCGTAAAATTTTGCTGCAAATAGTGCTTGAATCTCAGACAAAGCTTTTTCTTCATCTAAACCTTCAATCACCAAGCGTAAAGTTGTGCCCTTGCCTGCACCAAGCATCAGCAAAGACATAATATTTTTTGCATCGACTAACTTGTCACCTTTGCCAATTTGAATCGACGAACGAAATTTGGTAGTGACCTCAATTAGCTTACCAGATGCACGCGCATGTAAACCTAGTTTATTCATTACGTCAACAGTTGTTTCGATCATGACCAGTGCTTCATTTCTCGGTGGAGGACTTGAATAGACCATTTTGCCTCAAGGGCTTGTCTGAGTCTATCCACAATATATACAGAACGGTGTTGCCCACCGGTACAGCCAATCGACACCGTAATATAGTGACGATGCCCTTCACAAAAGGTTGGCAACCATTTATCTAAAAACCCATGCAGGTCATTAAACATCTCGTTGACTTGCTCACTTTGGCTTAAAAACTCTTTTACCGGCTGATCAAGTCCTGAATGTTGACGTAAGCTTAAATCCCAATGCGGATTGGGTAAATGTCTAACATCAAACACATAGTCGGCATCCAATGGAATACCATGCTTGTAGCCAAAAGATTGTAAAATAACAACCAAGCGCTCATTTTGCCCTAATTTAGACAGCAAAACATGTTTTAAATCATGCACACTTTTATCGGTGGTATCAATACTCACCGTTGCGCGCATTTGAATCGGCAAGAGTAGTTTTTTTTCTTCTTCAATACATACACTTAAGCTTTGAAAACGACTTGATAACGGATGCGGACGACGTGAAGCACTAAAACGGGCAAATAATTCTTTGTCTTGTGAGCTTAAAAAAATCACTTCAACATCGCCGTGTTGTTGCAATAAAGCAAACACGTCATCAAATTCTTGCAAATCAGCACGTGTACTTCTGACATCTACGCCAAGCGCTAACAGCTCTAGATTATTTTCATAATCGAGTTTAGATACAATTTCAGGAAGCAATGCCAAGGGTAAATTGTCGATACAGTAATAGCCCAAATCCTCTAACACCTGTAAAGCAGATGATTTACCTGAGCCTGATTGTCCTGTCACAATTAAGATACGCTTCATGGCATTGCTCCTTTGAGTGTTTAAGCGCTATGTTTAACCTGTAAGTTGTCAATTAAACGCGTTGCACCTAATTTAGCTGCCACAAACAGCACCACATCTTGATCAAATTGTTGAACTTTTTGCAGTTGAGGACTACGCGCTTCTACGTAATCTACCTCAAAACCAGCCTCTGTTAAGTTTTGACCTAGATTTGCTAAAACATCGGCTAAAGCTTCACCTGCTTGTAACTGTGTTGCCGCAGCTTTTAAGCTTTGATAGATGATCGGTGCAATGGCACGATGTTCAGGGCTTAAATAACCATTGCGTGAACTTAAAGCTAAACCATCTTCAGCACGGGCAATCGATACACCAATCACCTCCAGCGGGATGTTTAAATCACGTACAAACTGACGAATTACCGCCAATTGTTGGTAATCTTTTTCACCAAAGAAGGCATATTTTGGTTGCACCATATTAAATAATTTGGTCACTACCACTGCCACCCCGTCAAAATGACCAGGGCGCTGTAAACCACATAAGTCGTTGGTAATGCCACCGACTGAAATATTGGTTAAACGTGACTGATTGCCATACATTTGTTCAACAGTGGGTGCAAAAACAATGTCACAGCCCACCTCAGCCAACAAACGCTGATCTTGCTCTAAAGTACGCGGGTAGCTGTCAAAATCTTCGTTAGGTCCAAATTGAATTGGATTAACAAAAATACTCACCACCACCACATCACACAGTTTCTTGGCTTCACGCACAAGGTTTAAATGACCTTGATGTAAATTACCCATCGTGGGTACAAAACCAATGATTTTACGTGCCGCACGGGCTGGACTGAGTGATGCACTTAAGCCTTGAATTGTGGTTTCTGTTTTCATTGTTTATAGCTCGACCTGAAAGGTGTGTTCTTTGGCGGGAAAAGATCCATCTAATACGGCTGCATGATAGGCTTTAAAAGCATCTAAAATAGCGGTTTCGCCTGCTTGCTCTTTCATAAAGTTACGCACAAATTTTGCTACGCGACCAAAGGTTAAGCCTAGCATGTCTTGTACAACTAACACTTGACCATCGGTTGCATTGCCGGCCCCAATGCCAATCACGGGCGTATGTGGGAATAATTCACTAATTTCTTGCCCCAATTGTGCCGGCACGCATTCAAGCAATAATATCGCAGCACCTGCTTCCACCACAGCCTTACAATCGCTAATTAGTTGATCGGCTGCTTCACGAGTACGTGCTTGAAGTTTATAACCACCCAATACATGCACTGATTGCGGTGTTAAACCTAAATGCACACATACCGGAATCCCATTACGGGTTAACACCTCAACAGTTTCGGCCAACCATGCACCACCTTCCATTTTGACCATTTGCGCACCAGCTTGCATCACAGTACGTGAGTTTTGCAAAGCATCGTTTAAAGTGGCATAACTCATAAACGGTAAATCGGTCATAATAAAAGCATGACTATTGCCACGGCGTACCGCAGCAGTATGATAAGCCATATCGTCTACGGTGACAGGCAAAGTCGAATCACGCCCTTGAATAGACATCCCTAAAGAATCGCCAATCAAAATACTATCAATTTGGGCAATTTCCATGGCTTTGGCCATACTGGCGTCATAACATGTAAGACATGAAAATTTACGTGCTTCGGCTTTAAAGCGGCGCAAATCGCTTAGACTAATCATGTAGCTATTCCTCTATAGAAGTAAAAGGACATCCCTAAAATATTATAATGTTGCCCAATCGGCATCGGCGCAAACCGCTAAACTTGCCTGTTGAACCAAGGCTAAGTCTTGTAGTTTTTGACCTTTCACGTCTAAATGTGGGTCGAGATCTAAAAGTGGCAACACCACAAACTCACGCTCTAACACCCCAACATGCGGTACAGTTAAGCGTTCATTTTGAATGTGTTGATCACCATAGATTAATAAATCTAGATCTAAGGTACGTTCACCCCAATGGCGTAAGCGTACACGACCTGCTTCTTGCTCAAAACGTTGTAATTGATCCAACAAAGCAAGCGGCGCTAAATCTGTGCTGAGTTGCACCACAGCATTAAAATAATCCGGTTGATCTTGTGGACCCATAGGTGGGCTTTGATACAACTTGGAAGTTTTTACCGCACCTAAAGTGGCAAGTTTTGCCACCGCTTCGGTTAAAATTTCTTTTGAATCGCCAAGATTGCTGCCTAAGCCAATATAGGTGATGATCATTGCGTTGGTCCAAAAATCACTTGCTTTAAATCACGTTGAACGCGTTTACGTTTTAAAATCGGATGATCATGCCCAATGCTGCCATCGGTACTACCAGACGCCACCGAACGCTGCACCTGCGTTTGTACTTCTTGCTTGGCTTTACGCTGACGGCGGCTACGTGATTCAGGCTCTTGTACCAAAGGCTCAAGCTCTTGTGGCTGTCTTGCCAACACCACGTCATCGTCATGCGACTTTGAACGACGGCTCTTAGTACGTTGACGGTTATACTGTCCTATCACACGTTCTTTTTGATCACTGCTCATGATCTGATACGCATCCCACCATTCGCCCATGCCTTGGGTGGTGGTGTCGCCTGATTTTTCACGTAACAATAAAAAGTCAAAGCCAGCACGGAAACGCGCATGTCCTGATAATGCTTCAATTTGCTGTGGCTTTGGATTGAGCAAACGCGTTTGCATTTCCCAAACTTCACGAATAAAAGTTTCAGCAAAACGTGGAATTACAGTACGGGTACTTTGACGTTTGAGTACATCCAAGCCTGCTTGAGCGCGTGCTTCGGCCGCCACAACACCTTTATGTTGATAAAAATAACAACGCTCTAGGAATTGCTCCCATAACAATACCGCATAGAAAAATGCAGGATTAATGGTTTTACCAATTGAAATACGTTGATCGGTATTTTTTGCTGCACGTTCAATAAATGGCGTGATTTTAGGTACAATATCAGCAAACAATTGTTGCCAAATACCAAACTCAATTAACATTGGCATCACACGATTTAAGTGACCCATGGTAAAGAGTTTTTGTGACTCATCGTATAAACGGTGTGGCGATACATCACGTAGCAAGTAGGCTGCTTCTGGATTAAAGATGTCTAAAATTTCAGGTGCAATACTAAAATTCAGTTTGGCTGCAAAACGTAAAGTTCGCAACATACGTACTGGATCTTCTTCAAAACGCTTTTGTGGATCACCCAACAGACGTAAAGTTTTATGTTTAATATCATCGGCTGCATTACAGAAATCCAGCACAATGCCTTTACGTGGTTGGTAATACATGGCATTAATTGAAAAGTCCCGACGAACAAAGTCTTGCTCAATCGTGCCCCAATTATTATCACGTAAAATCATGCCTTGGGCTGATGTTACGGCTTTTTTCGGTGGCGCACGGAAAGTAGCTACTTCGACCAATTCACGACCTGAATAGACATGCGCCAATTCAAAACGACGACCGATAATTCGGCAGCGACGACCGAATACTTCCTTGATTTGGCTTGGAGTCGCATTCGTGACAGCGTCAAAATCCTTTGGATTAAGACCAAGCATTAAGTCACGAACACCACCGCCCACAATATAAGCTTCATAACCTGCTTTGGTTAAAGCATCAATGACATCTAAAATATAAGAAGGTAATTGTGCGGTAGATAAACCGCATTTTGACGCGCGCAAGGTTTGCAAAAGACGCTGTCTCCTACGTCTGAACGTAATTTTATTAAGATAACGCTAATCATATCGCTTAGCTGCTCAAAGGGCAATTTGATAATCCATCAGAAATTATCGAAGCAGGCTTAAGATCAGCTGTTTTGTGACAAATTGGCTTATAAAGCCAGTCGCGCGCGATTTTTTTCTAATAACTTAGGTCCAATACCTTTAACGTTGTCTAGCTCTTCAATACGCTTAAAGCCACCATGTTGCTGCCGATAATCAATAATGGCTTGGGCTTTTTTAGCCCCCACACCTGAAAGTTGCTGTAATTCTGCCAAAGACGCACGATTTAAACTGACTTTGGCCCCTGTCGCCTGACTTGAACCGGTGACTTTGGTACTGGGTTTACCTAAATAATAATTCGGATCTTGAGCCGCTTTTTTGGCCTGTAAGCGCATATCTATGGCTTGTTGCTCGGCTTGCCATTTAGCATAGTCACGATCAAATTGATTCGCCTGTGTTGGATGGGCGATCATCAATAGTAAGAGTATTACGATGATGGGCACGATAAGCCTCCTTGGCAGTTTTGGCAGCCTCCCATAATTGATCCATCTCAGCGAGGCTCATCTGATCAACTGATTTGCCTTGTAACAAGGCCTGTTGTTCGATATAAGCGAAACGGCTACGAAATTTATGGATGGTGCCAAGCAGTGCACTTTCACTCGACACTCCTAGTTTACGCCCAACATTGACCAATGAGAATAAACAGTCGCCAAACTCGTCTTGAATTTCGTCGGAATGCCCATTTTGTATAGCCTGTTGTAGTTCACGCAATTCTTCTTCTAATTTCCCATACGCATCTTCTAAATGGGCAAAATCAAAACCAATTTTGGCGGCATTTTTTTGAATGGCTTCGGCTTGTTGTAAACTTGGACCCGGCTTAATAGCATCTAAACGGGCCTGAGGTTTGCCTTGTTTTTCTTGATTTTTAATGTCTTGCCATAAACGAGACACTTGTTCAGGCGTTAATTGCTCAAATTTTTCTGTTTCAAATACATGTGGATGGCGACGAATCAATTTTTGTGTAATGGCATCAACCACATCATTAAAATCAAATGCGCCTTGTTCACTATACATTTGTGCTTGAAACACCACTTGCAGCAATAAGTCACCAAGTTCATCACGAATGTCATTCACATTGCCACTACGCACTGCATCTTCAACTTCATATGCTTCTTCAATGGCATAACGTGTAAGGCTTTGTGGGGTTTGCTCACGATCCCAAGGGCATTTTTCACGTAATTCACGCATGATATCAAGTAACTGTTGCATGGTTGTTTGGCTCTTTTGATTTATGCATATTGTAAATAAAAAAACCCAGTCATAAAGACTGGGCTTGTATGCTTAAACAGAAATTAACGTTTAAATTTCTTTTCAGCTTTCTTAAATTTCTGTACATAACGACGTTTACGCGCAGCTGCACGTTCGTCCATTTGTGACTTACGGCCTTCAAATGGGTTTTCTGAAGTTTTAAACTCAATACGTACTGGCGTACCTTCAAGTTTATACACTTTACGGAACACGTTTTCTAAATAACGACGGTAATCGGCAGGCGTTTTATCCACTTTGTTACCATGAATCACAATCGTTGGTGGGTTTTGACCACCAATATGTGCATAACGCATTTTAATACGACGACCTTGTACCATACCCGGTTGATGCGCTTCTGTTGCATCATTTAAGATTTGGGTAATTTTAGCAGGCGATACTTTTAAACGTGCTGAATCATAGGCACGGTGGATTGAAGGATAAAGATCACCAACACCCGTACCATGTAAAGCAGAAATTAAATGCACTCTTGCCCAAGGAATAAAGTCAAAGCGACGTTCAATATCAAGTTTACATTGCTTACGGTCATACTCGGTCATGTTGTCCCATTTATTGACCGCAATCACCATGGCACGACCAGCTTCTAAGGCATAGCCAATTAAATGTAAATCTTGCTCAACAATACCATCACGTGCATCTACCACCACCACAATAACGTTAGCGTCTTTAATGGCTTGCAGTGTTTTAACAATCGAGAATTTCTCGATCATTTCATCGACTTTACCCTTACGACGTACGCCAGCTGTGTCAATCAGAGTATATTTACGTTCATCACGTTCAAACGGAATATAAACCGAGTCACGCGTTGTACCCGGTTGGTCAAAGGCAACAACACGTTCTTCACCCAATAAACGGTTCACAAGTGTTGATTTACCCACGTTTGGACGACCAATGATCGCTAAACGTAAACCTGTGTCTTTGTCGTGTTCATCTGGATTTTCATCTTCAGGCACATCGTGCAACACTTCTTCAAGCATTTGTTGCACACCACGACCGTGGCTGGCTGCCACTTGCATCGGCTCGCCCATACCAAGCTTATAAAACTCAACCAAGGCAGCTTCTGCATGTACACCATCAACTTTGTTAGCAACAAGGAAGACTTTTTTACCAAGTGTACGTAAATCACGGGCAATTTGTTCATCAGAGGCAAGCAAACCTGCACGAGCATCCACCACAAAAATGATCATGTCTGCTTCGTGAATGGCAGTTTTTGATTGCTCTGCCATGTAATTGTCGATCCCACCTTCGGATTCGCCAATACCACCTGTATCTACGACGATAAAGGATTTGTTTTGGTAGGTTGCATCACCATATTTACGGTCACGAGTCAGACCTGCAAAGTCTGCCACCAGTGCGTCACGGCTCTTGGTAATTTGGTTGAACAGCGTTGATTTTCCGACGTTCGGACGACCAATGAGCGCAATTACGGGTTTCATAGATTAACCTTATAGTTAAGATCAGCCATTCATTAAGTGGCCTGAACATCAGAAACAATGGGAAGAAAAAATAAGTCAAAGACTAAATAAAACACGGGGGCGTGCTGTGCATGTCCCCGTGTATAAAATACGATGGTGCCTAGTTTACCACAAGCGGGTAAAAAATTAACGATTCTGCCAAATGCTATACGTACCCTTTTGACTTGATACATATAATTGTTGGTCAATCGTGCGTAGTGAGCGCACTTCGCCTGAAGTTTTGGCGCGTCCGATCAAGTTACCACTGTTGGGATCAACAAGATGCAGTACGCCATCTAAATCACCAACCACCAGCTGATTACCTAATACAGCCGGGTTACTTAAGCGACGATTGAGCAGCTGCTCATTTTGCCACAGTTGCTGACCTGTAGTGATGTCATACGCTGTAAGTTGACCGCTGCTTTGAGCCACAAAAACTTTGTTATCAAAAATAACCGGACTGCGTAAACTTGATGCATCTTCACTCCAAATCACTTGTTGTGAAGCCAAGTCCATAGCGGTGAGTTGACCTTGATAACTGGTGCTAATTAAGTAACGTCCTGCAACTACAGGCTCACCGTCAATATCATTTAAACGCTGAATATCAGAGCGACCATCGTTAATTGATACACGGCGTTGTAATTGCGGAATACCTGTTACTGTATCAATCACATAGACATAACTATTTGCCCATGCCACCAACACCGTACGTGGATCAACCGCGACCGGTGCTGCTGTACCACGCATGCTAAAGTCAACTTTTGGCAAGTTATAAGTCCAAATTTGCTGACCTGTACTGATGTCGTGTGCAAATACAGTACCATCATTGGCCAAAGTAATAACACGCCCCGCTTGAATCAATGAAGGTGCAAGTACAGCACTACTGAGTTGGCTTTGCCATTTAGTTTGACCTGTGGCTTGATCAAGTGCAAACAGTTGACCTTTTTTATTGGCCACCACCACAATACCTTCGCCGGCTACAGCGCCAGCACTAATGCCAGCTTTAGAAATTTTACTTTGCCACACACGTTGCTTACCCTGATAGGCTGTGACTTCACCTTTAGGGTCTGCGGCAAAAATTTGACCTTGGTCCAAGCCCAACTGTAAACGTAGTGGGTCAATTTTGTTGGTTGCTGCTACGCTATAGTTGGCAATAGCGACAATACTGCTTGAAGCAGAAATTTTAGGTAATGGACTTGGCTTTTGTTCTGCAACCTTAATGGTTTTGTTTGAACAACCCACCAATGCCAAACTTAGTAGGCCTAAAGCCAAGGGCGCTTTATAATTCATTTTCATTGAGGCTCATCCATTTTCATCTCTAAAACCGGGCGTTCGATTTCAGGATCATCGACTAAAACACCCACACTTTCGAGTTTAATTTGTAAAATTTGACGTTCTTGTTGACGTTCTAATAAGCCATCCCATGCACTCATATAGGCTTTTTTGGCATTTTCAATATCGTTTTTAGCAACATACACATCACCACGCGCTTCATCTGCGGTGGCTTTAAACGCAGGATCGGTGACTGCACTTAAGCTTTTCAAGGCAGCATCAAATTTATCTTGTGCCAATTGGCTATAGGCTAGGCGCAATTTAACCACATGAATTAAGCCTTGATCGTCGACTTTGGCATTTTCAACTTTCATTAAGGCTTTTTCAGCAGTGGCATAGTCGTTACGCTCAAATGCCAATTTTGCCAACATCAATTGTGTTTGAATCGCTTGGACTGAATCTGGATAGTTTTTGACGATTTCATCAGCAGTCTTGGTCAAGCTGTTCCATGCATTGTCATCTTTGACATCCACTATGGCAGCCTGATCCATGAGCTGCTGAACCTTGGCAGTTTGCAGCTGTGCTTCGCCTTGCTGGTTATTCTGCCAATAGGTCCAACCGGAATAGGCAATCAGCGCAATTAAAACCCCAGAAATTACAGTTGAACTGTATTTTTTGGTGTTGTTTTTTAAGCTATTAAGTTGTTCTTCATCACTTAGTGCGCTCATGTGATTACCCTATTCCTTATATTATTGTGAAGAAAATTGTTCAAGCATAAATGGGACAATCGCCTCGACTGCCACTTCACTTTGCTCGGCAGTTGCAAGCTGTTTAAACAGTACTTGCTTAGCTTCCCATTCGCGATCACCACAGATCAAGGCATACACTGCACCTGATTGATCGGCTTTTTTCATTTGTGACTTCATTGAGCCTTGTGAACCTACTTTAAGGCGTAGGCTTGAGCCTGCTGCTTCAAGTTGGTCACGAATTTGCTCAGCAAGCACTAAAGCTTTGCCTTGTGCTGCAGGTTCAGACACCAAGAATACGTCACAATCACGCACAAGGCTGGCTTGTTCTACTTGCTCAAGTAACAATAACAAACGCTCCATACCCATGGCAAAACCCACCGCAGGCACAGATTGATCTGCTTTTCCTTTGAGCTGACCGACCAAACCATCATAACGACCGCCGGCACATACTGTACCTTGCGAACCTAAATGGGTGGTGGTCCATTCAAATACAGTTTTGTTGTAGTAGTCTAAACCACGCACCAATTTTTGATTGATGACAAAGTTAACTCCAGCATCGCTCAAATATTGTTGTAACTGAGCAAAATGCGCCAGAGTTTCTTCACCCATAAAATCATGCAATTTTGGCGCGTTTTCTAAAATGCTTTGGGTTTTAGCATCTTTAGAATCCAAAATACGCAGTGGATTGGTGGTTAAACGACGCTGTGAATCTTCGTCTAAATCGGCTTTATGCGCCTCTAAAAAATCAACCAAA
Organism: uncultured Acinetobacter sp.; assembly: GCF_947624825.1. Lineage (GTDB taxonomy): Bacteria > Pseudomonadota > Gammaproteobacteria > Pseudomonadales > Moraxellaceae > Acinetobacter. The sequence goes on along the minus strand of NZ_CANQLZ010000004.1, from coordinate 39,178 downwards.
GCCGCGCGATAAGCAGCACGCTCATCTGACTCGCCTAACGTATTGAGTTCTAGCTGAACTTTATCGGCCACACCCATACGTTTCCACAAACGCGCAGTCATTAAAATCAATTCTGCGTCCATATCTGGTGTTGCAACACCAAACGTTTCTACACCAAACTGATGGAACTGACGGTAGCGACCTTTTTGTGGTTTTTCATAACGAAACATGGGGCCAACATACCATACACGAGGGGTCGCCCCGCGTAGTAAGTTATGTTCGAGCATGGCACGTACACAACCTGCTGTCCCTTCAGGACGTAAGGTTAATGACTCAGGTGGGTTACCTTTATCTAAGAACGTGTACATTTCTTTTTCAACGATATCGGTGGCATCACCAATCGAGCGTTTAAACAAATTGGTTTGTTCAACGATCGGTAAGCGGATTTGTTGATAGCCATACGCATCCATCAAACTTGATAAATGCTGCTCTAGACGGCGCCACGCAGGTGTTTGCGTTGGCAAAATGTCGTTAAAACCTTTAATTGCTACAATTGAACTCATGATTTACTCAGAAAAACTTGTACGAATAATTTCTTTGGCTTTGGCATCTTCAAGCTCAATCACGCGTTGACGCACCATCGTTTCGATTTCGTCAACCAACTGTGCTGTGTCAATCAAATGGCTTTTTTCGCCATTACGATAAACCAAAGAACGCGGTGCTGCACCCACTACACCAATATCAGCCTCTTTGGCTTCACCCGGACCATTCACTTTACAACCAATGACCGAAACATCCATTGGGGTGCGAATATCTTCAAGACGCTCTTCAAGCTGCTGCATCACCGAAATCACGTTAAATTCTTGACGTGAGCAACTTGGGCAGGCAATGAAGTTAATCCCATTTGAACGCAAGCTCAATGATTTTAAGATATCAAAACCAATTTTAATTTCTTCTTCAGGCTCAGCTGCCAATGAAATGCGCATGGTATCGCCAATGCCTTCCATCAGCAAACCACCTAAGGCGATGGCAGATTTTACCGAACCTGTGCGGTAAATACCGGCTTCGGTTACACCTAAATGCAGTGGATTATCAATTTGTTGTGACAACAAACGATACGCATCCATGGTTAAAAACACATTTGATGCTTTAACCGATACTTTAAATTCATGGAAATTTAAACGATCTAAAATATCAATATGACGCATCGCAGATTCAAGCAAAGCTTGACCGGTTGGCTCACCATATTTTTTTTGAATGTCTTTTTCAAGCGAGCCGGCATTCACACCAATACGCATCGAAATATCATGATGACGTGCAGCAGCCACTACTTCACGAATTTTGGCTTCTGAACCAATATTACCCGGGTTAATGCGTAAACAATCGGCACCAAAATCAGCCACCGCTAAAGCAATTTTGTAATCAAAGTGAATATCGGCCACTAAAGGCACATCCACTTGCTTACGAATTTCGCCAAAGGCTGCCGCAGCTTCCATACTCGGTACAGACACCCGCATGATATCGGCACCCGCATCCACGCAGCGCTGAATTTGCGCAACGGTTGCTGCCACATCACAGGTTTCTGTGTTGGTCATACTTTGAATGCTAATCGGGGCATCACCACCGACATATACCGAACCGACGCGAATCTTACGCGTTGCACGGCGCTGAATTGGATTAACGATCATGATCTTTACCTTATGCCTTAACGTGACAGACGGAATTCTGCTTTGCCATTGACTGTGTATGGCGACAATGAAATATTTTCATTGTTTAAATTTAATGACACTGCAGTTGCATCATCTAGACGAATCTGAAATGGTGCTTCACCGCTCAAGGTTGCAGCATTGGCTTGACGACCGGTGAGTAACACTTTACCGGTTGAATCTACAATATGTACCGACGTTGGACGGTTAAAGCTTAATGCCAACTGATCACCGGTTGACGCAACCGTTGAACCATCGAGTGACAACACTTCAACTGCACTTTCAGCTTCTACTGCTTCAGGCTCATGACTACGATTTTTAAGTGCTGCAATAGCGACCCACAATACAAGCACTACCGCCACAGCAATCGCGCCACGCTTTAACCATTTACGGTTACGGTCACGATTTGAACCTGGCAATTTACCCATAATTTTAATTGGGGAATTGTCTAAAGCATGATTGGGCACTAAACCTGTGTCATTGGCATAGATTTCATCAAAACGCTGAATAATGTTATTGGCATCAACCTTTAATAATTTGGCATAACTGCGGTAATAGCCCTTAATGAAAGTTGCTTCAGGCAACAACTTATAGTCGTCTTTTTCCAATGCAGCTAAGGTTTTTTCAGGAATATTTAAGGCTTTAGCGATATCCGCTAACTCACGTTTTTGATTAATACGAACTTGACGTAAGTACTCACCTGGACGTTGTACATTTCCTAATGCGTTTGGAACTGTGCTTGAACCAGTCGATTGCGATGAATTAGGATTTATTTCCATACGGCCTCAGTACTGTACTGTAATTGCAGATAACGTTGGTATTCTTGACTATTTGGGAACAAGGCGCGCATTTGATTGACTAAAGCCTGCTGCCCTAGTGAATCATTGTTGGCACGCGCAATACGTATTCCAAGCCAAAGCGCGCGTGAACTTTGATTATGTGAGCCAACACGATGTATAAATTGTTCATACAATTGCGTGGCACTTGCATATTGTTCACGTAAATAAAAAATTTCAGCTAACTCTAACATTGAAATTGTCGAATCACGATTGACAGACAAGGCTTGTTTGAATGTTTTTTCAGCATTCACCACATCGCCTTTGCGTAAATAAACCCGACCTAAATTTTCAAGTGCTAAGTAGCGCTGCTCATAACCTAGCGCAGCGCCTGCAATTGTCAACTGCTCAATTGCATCATCATAACGCTCTAAACGATACAAATAGGTACCGTAATTATTACGTGCTTGTGCATTATCAGGATCACTGCTAATGGCACGTTCAAAATAACTTGCCGCTTTTTCTAAATTAATGGGGCTGCCTTCTTGTTGTAGCAAAATCCCCATCATCATATTGGCATTACTGTCACGCGCATCATATTCCAAAGCTTGATCAAGTGAACGCTTGGCCGCATCTAGGTCACCATTACGCAAATGCTCACCGGCCAATTGGGTGCGCACCTGAATGGATTTGACTGGATCTTTTTTATACGGTGTGGAAGAAGCCGTGGTTTGACAGCCTGTTAAAATTGCCGTCGTTGCAAGCATCAGGCCTACGGTTAGGTATTGATTTATTGTCTTTGCCACCACGTTCTTCCCCCTTAATTCAATTATCCTTGCGAACGCATAATCTCATTTTGCGCTGCAACTTTCTTTTTCCACTGTTCGGCACGGCGAGTACGGTCGGCCACCTGACCCACCAATTGACCACACGCAGCGTCAATATCATCACCACGGGTCTGACGAATCGTACACACAAAACCGGCATCAGACAAAGTTTTTTGGAATGCAATAATACGATTTCGGCTTGAACGACCATATGGCGCATGCGGGAATGGGTTAAATGGAATTAAATTGATCTTACTTGGTAAGTTTTTTAACAATTTAATCATTTGCTGTGCATGTTCAGGATGGTCATTTACGCCATCTAACATCACATATTCAATCGTTACATGTTTACGTGAACTTTCATTGCCATCTTTGGCAATATAACGCTGACATGCAGCAATCAATTGCTCTAATGGATATTTTTTATTGATGGGTACAAGTTCGTTACGCAATTCATCATTTGGCGCATGTAATGAAATGGCCAATGCCACATCAATATCTTTCACCATTTGGTCAATTTTAGGCACTACACCTGAAGTTGACAACGTCACACGGCGCTTTGACATACCATAAGCAAAGTCATCAAGCATGGTACGCATTGAGTTTAAAACAGCATCGTAGTTGAGCAATGGTTCGCCCATGCCCATCATTACCACGTTGGTCACTGAACGCTCACGCTCAAGTACAGGCACATCTTCCATATACGAGTAGTTGGCAACCCACAACTGACCAATAATTTCAGCTTGGTTTAAGTCACGTTGGAAACCTTGTTTGCCTGTTGAACAAAACGAGCAATCCAGCGCACAGCCCACTTGTGACGAAATACACAAAGTACGACGCAAGCCACTGCGGTGTTCAGCAGGAATCAAAACCGTTTCAACCAAAGAGCCTTCACCATCACCCACACGGAACACCCACTTACGGGTACCGTCTTTAGAATAGTTTTTGTGCACCACTTCTGGGGCTTTAATTTCAGCGATTTTTTCTAATTTTTCGCGTAATTTACCCGAAATATTGGTCATTTCGGCAAAATCAGTGACAAAGAATTGGTGAATCCATTTCATCACCTGACCGGCGCGAAACTTCTTCTCTCCCATGTCCTCAAAGAATTTTTCCATTTGTGGACGTGACATGCCAAGTAAATTCACTTTTTCCACCGGTGTATGCGTCTGAATAGACGTAGATTGTTGCTTTTCATCAAGATGTGCAGATGAAGCGACCACTTCAGTACTCATGTGTAATTACCTAGATCATGCGTTTATAGAGGAAGAGATGTTCAAGAAGTGAACAAATTAAATTTCGGGAATAAAAAAACCAGATAAGTATAATAACACTTATCTGGTTTGAATACTGCGTATTAACGAGTACGTGGAGCAATCTCAGTTTGAGCGAAGAAGTAGTTAACTTCACGATCAGCAGATGCTACAGAGTCAGAACCGTGAGCAGCGTTTTCGTCGATGCTTACAGCGAAGTCAGCGCGGATTGTACCAGGAGCAGCTTCTTTAGGGTTAGTCGCGCCAAGAATGTCACGGTGAGCAAGAACAGCGTTTTCGCCTTCAAGAACTGAAACAACAACTGGACCTGAAGTCATGAAAGCAACTAGGTCAGCAAAGAAACCACGTTCTTTGTGCTCAGCGTAGAAGCCTTCAGCTTCAGCTTGAGTTAAGTGTTTCATTTTAGTTGCAACGATTTGAAGACCCGCTTTTTCAAAACGAGCGAAGATTTCGCCTACAACGTTTTTAGCAACTGCGTCTGGTTTTACGATAGATAAAGTACGTTCAATCGCCATGATAGGCTCCTTAAGTCAAATTGACATGAAATTTTGCGCATTATACCGAATAATCAACGGTGTTCTGCGCTTAATCTGTAAAAAAAATGCTTTTTTTAGTGCTGATTAACGCGCTTCGTCAATCCAAGCCATCTGAATCGCTTCTAATAAGCCTTCTGTTGATTTGTCTGGATTGTCCTCAAACTCAGGTAAAGCACAAATCCACGCATGTAAATCGGTAAAACGAATCCACTGTGGGTCCACATCTGGATGTGCTTCATACAATTCAATTGCAATATCAATGGTGTCGGTCCAACGTAAGCCCATAACTCATCCTAAATCAATGTGTAGCACTACTTTAGCAAATTTTATGTTACAGCAGCACTGCAAAATATGGTGCACATAGAATAATTAATCCCCCCACCGCTGCACCAATTAAAGCACCCACCATCACATCGCTTGGATAATGCAAGCCCAAAATCATACGTGACAATGCCACCAACACAGTAAAAGGCAACATCAGCAACAACAGTAAAGGTTCAATATAACCAATCACTGTTGTGGCTAGCACAGCATGCAAAGTATGCCCTGAGGGAAAACTAAAATGATCCAGTGGACGCTCCCCTAAACGAATCACTTGATGCACCTGATAAGGCCGTGGACGAATGGTTTTGGCTTTTAAAATTTTATAAATTGCCGTACCTACCAGTGTACCAAGCAAAACATACACAATGCTGAAGCTAAACGCCCAACCGCGAGCCCACCATGCTAAACCGAGCATGGCATACCAAAAAGGGCCATCGCCTAAGCGGCTAATAGCACGAAAAAAATAACAAATTTTGTGTGAGTGGGAAAAATGATTTAAATACAAACATCCTTTTAAATCCATGGCTAATATTCTTATTTTGGCACGTTTAAAATTCATCTGCTTCCCCTTATTGGCGAGGATGGCTAGGTGTGCATCACACTCTCCCGAGCCACACGATACAAGGCATGTTCAAACTGTTTTACTGGATGATCCCAACCAATTTGAGCAGCCAGTTGACAGGCTTGACGTCCCATATGCTGTAAAGTTTTATTATTGGGTAATTGTTGTATAAATTGGCAAAACCCGTGTTGATCCCCAAGCGGTGCCAGCCAACCCATATGATGATGCTTCACATATAAATGTGCTGCGGCATAATCGTAAGCAATCACAGGTAAACCACTGGCCATAGCTTCTAACACCACATTGCCAAAAGTTTCGACTTGGCTGGCAAACACAAATACGTCACAACTTGCATAAACTGTTGCAAGTTCTGTACCGTATAAGTTACCTGTAAATATAATGTTACTGTCTGCGGCCAAAGCCAGCAATTCTTGGCGCTGTGGTCCATCACCTACAATCACCAATTGCACTGCTTGCCCTGAAGCTTGCATTTGCTTATAGGTTTGAATGATCAGTGGAATTTCTTTTTCAGGCGATAAACGCCCCACATATAACAAGACTCGCGTATCAGGCTGTGCACCCCATTTTTGCCGTAAGCGTTCAGAGCGTAATTCAGGTTTAAAATGTTCGACATCTACCCCACGCCCCACAACGGTCAACGGACAGGTCACACCAAAATCACGTAAGGCTTTTTCGGTATCGCGACTAGGTACACAGGTAAGTGCAGTATTGTTATGAAACCAACGCAAATAAGTCTGAATGGGTTTAACCAAAAAGGCTAAATCAAAGAAACGGCTAAAATCTTGAAAAGGCGAATGAAAACCGCTTGAAATTGGAATATTTTTGGCTTTTGCTGCATGTAACAATGCCAAGCCCAATGGGCCTTCAGTCACAATATGCACCACATCGGGCATAAATTCTTCTAAGGCTTGATTGACCTTTTGCATTTGCGGTAAGCCAAATTGCAAAGTCGGATAGCGTGGAATGGTCTGTGCTTTGACCAAACATTCTTTATTAGGCACAAAACTCGCCACTGTGCTGCGTTGCTCAGGACGAATCAGTAAAATTTTATGACCTTGTTTTTGTAAACCTTGACTTAAATGCAATAAAGAATGTGCTACACCATTGACCTCGGGCGGCCATGTTTCTGTCACGATTGCTATTTTAAGTCGGGGTCGAACTAACGCTTGTAAAACAGTGATTTCATCGGCAAAACTATGGTGCTGTTGTTTTAAATAAAATTTAAAGCTATCCGGAAAATCTTGTTGTTTTAACAGGCTGCTAATACCGGTGTGTTCCATTATGCACCTAGCCAATTCTGTCTATTTTTCCGCTAGCATAGCCCTGTTTTGTGACAGTTTAATGTCCTGCCCTTTAATGCGTTACAGCATGCAACAGACCATTTTTGACTTTAAAGCGCTGTGTACCAAAATGAACTTCTTGTTGAACTGCATCTACATACGGTGTGCCTTGCAGTTTTTCCAGCGCTGCTGCACGTTGAAATTGCGCAGTTTTAGGGTTATACATCCAATATAAATAGCCTTGCTCGTTTTCATTCTCAGCCACTGTTGCAGCTTTTAACGCCAAGTCAAAATAGCCATCAAAATTTAAATCGATATATTGCATTTGACTGGCGTCGGCATTAAAACCGACCAAGCTTTGGTAAAGTTGTTGATTGCTGCGTTGTAATACATCTACGCGTTGAATAAGGTTGTTACCATAAAATTTAAAATTAAAAGTTGGACGCTTTTCAACATAAATGAGTGGCTGAAAATGGATAGTTTTTTGCCAACCATCGAGTAACAATTGGCTACTCATACTACCTGCTTTAGAGTTTAGCTCACCTTTGAGTTGTAAATCTGGCTGCTCAGCATTGCTTCCTTTTAGCTCAATGGCATTTCCTTTTTGCAAGCCACCCAGTTGATAATCTTGATTTAATACTTGATCGTGCAAACGTGCGCTTGGGTTCCAAATCCCCGATTTTAGCTCTAAAAAATAACGCCCATCTTCTGACATCATCACCCGATGCACAGGTACATAGATGCTTTTTAATTCTGTATTAATATCATTGGCAGATGCCGTTGAGGTTAAAGCCAAAACAGGTAAAGCAAGTACAAGTGATTGTATAAGCAAATGTTTTTTCATGATTTAACCTCAAAATAATTAGATTGGGAGAAAGCTAATTTAGCATAACGAATCATCACAATATGAAATTATTTACAGTTCTTATCCTTATAATTTGTACCAATAAAATTCTTCATTTTATCTTTTTCTTTGAAACATTCATCTTTTCATATGAATGTTTCTTAGCATCACAATACCTAATCTATAAATTATGTTTTAAAGAAACAATTCACAGCTTCAGCAATTTTATTCGCACGATTAGTAATAAAAATTAACGCCTCTTCCTGAGAAGAAACTTTCAAAGCTTCATCTATAGAGATCAAGTTTTGATTACAGTAAAATTCGCCTTCAGATAAACTTTTCACATATTGAAAATATTCGCTTGGGCTTTTATCTTTCACCTCCTCTCTATTTGCTTGGCTATCTAAAAGTACAATATTCGCAATAGAGTTAAATTTTGATTTATTATTAAAATCAGGAACTTGTGCCTTTGGATAAATGTGATGACTATCAAATTTTGATGAATCAGCTCTATTAATTTTATATCCTAAAATATCACGGTCAAATTTACCGTTAGGTCGTTCATTATATAAAATATTTAGTATTGCTCTAAACTCAGCCTTAGAAGTCGTTATATCTAAAATATTTGTAGACAATAAATTTGGCATTCCTACTGGGCTAGAAAATTCATATTTTTTAAATTGATGTTCGTTAATAATTTGTAAAGCTATATCATTGAATTTTTCAACAATATCTAGATTTGATTTACTAAAACTAGTTCCTGTTACAGTTAAGTACAAAGCATACTTTTTAATTTCATGTTTAAATTTAGTATTAATAAAAGCCTTCGGATTTGCTAATAAGATAGCAATTGCATATTCTAAGAATGTAACTTGTGCAACATCAGTTAATCCTTCCTCCTCAATCCACCCAATGATCTCGAATAAAATGCTAGATTTTTCATTCCATTTGTCAAACCAAAACTCTGCATTTCTTCTAAGCATTGTAGATTGAATCATTCCTGGGATTGCCTTTTGCTCTAACAGGTGGCAAATTTCAAGAAAACGAATAATACGATCTAATTTTTCATAATTTTCTGTGTCTTCATTATATTTAAAGAAACTATTTAAACCCTTTTTTAATTCTGGTCTTTGATTAATTTTTTCCTTAATCTTATTGGTTAAAAATTCTGACAATCCACCTTTGTATGCTTCAATTTCTACTTCAAAAGATTTTGCATTGATTAAATCAAATAATGTTAATTTTTTACCCGTTGAATTCACTTTTTCAAAAACTCGAATTACTACACCAAGTTCAGAATCTCCTGCAATTACAGTTGCAGGAACGCTATACCCATTAATAGCTCCTAATATACCATTTAAGTAGTCTGTATATTTATCAATATTATCGTCTGTTGCTTCTTTTAAGTTTCTTAAAAATTTACTAACGACCGAACCATATTTATTTTCAACAACACTCTGTCCAGCAATAAATCTATTATTGTGTCTGACAGGTTTATCACTACGATCAGCTCCTCTTCCGAAATTCCTACACAATTGATCCTTTACTAACTTTGCACTTAAATTACTCAATCCGATATCATTGTCTATTTTATCTTCAGGAAATTTTTCCACCAATATTGCCAATAAATCATAGTAGTATTCATTTTTTATATCACCTGATAAAAATAACTTTGCTATAGATGTCATTCTCTGCTGTCCATCTAGAACAAAATATTTGGTCTCATTTTCATCTAGTTCCTGAGAGTCATCCATTTTAGCTTCTTTTAATAAACTATGAGATCCAACTTGTAAGGTCCCATTCATTGGCATAGTTAATAAAGAAGAAATTGGATAACCACGAATTATAGAATCTCCTAGATCTAAGATATCCTTGTTGGTCCAAACAAAATCCCTTTGAAATTTGGGAATTTGGTAAATATCTTTAGAAATATTCTTTACAATTTCATTTAAGCTAATATCTATATTTTGAATATTACTCATTATTCCCTCTAAAATTATATTATCTATATTGCAGAAGTAAAAAACCCTGCTCTCGCAGGGTTTTTTATAGCATAAAAATCAGCTAGATAAGAAAATTAGTTTTTCTCTTTATCAACGATTTTGTTTGCTTGAATCCAAGGCATCATTGCACGAAGTTTGTTACCAGTTACTTCAATACCGTGAGCAGCATTTTGACGACGACGAGCAGTCATAGAAGGATAGTTTAAAGCACCTTCGTTGATGAACATCTTCGCGTATTCGCCAGATTGAATACGTTTAAGTGCATTACGCATCGCTTCACGAGATTGTTCGTTGATAACTTCTGTACCAGTAACATATTCGCCGTATTCAGCGTTGTTAGATACAGAGTAGTTCATGTCCGCGATACCGCCTTCGAACATTAAGTCAACGATCAATTTAAGTTCGTGTAGACATTCAAAATACGCCATTTCTGGAGCATAACCAGCTTCAACAAGAGTTTCGAAGCCCATTTTAACAAGTTCAACAGCACCACCACAAAGAACTGCTTGCTCACCAAAAAGGTCAGTTTCAGTTTCTTCACGGAATGAAGTTTCGATGATACCTGTACGGCCGCCACCAACACCTGAAGCGTAAGATAAAGCAACGTTACGTGCGTTACCAGAAGCATCTTGGTGAATTGCGATAAGATCAGGAACACCCGAACCACGTTGGTATTCAGAACGTACTGTGTGACCTGGTGCTTTTGGAGCAACCATGATTACGTCAAGGTCAGCACGTGGCACAACTTGGTTGTAAAGAACAGAGAAACCATGAGCAAATGCTAAAGTAGCACCTTGCTTGATGTTTGGCTCAATCTCGTCACGGTAAAGTTGAGATTGGAATTCATCCGGAGTTAAGATCATTACTACGTCAGCTTGCGCTACAGCAGCAGCAACTTCAGCAACTTTAAGACCAGAATTTTCAGCTTTTTTCCAAGAAGTAGAGTTAGCACGTAAGCCAACAGTTACGTCTACGCCAGAATCTTTAAGGTTAAGCGCATGCGCATGACCTTGTGAACCGTAACCAATGATCGCTACTTTTTTGCTTTGGATGATAGATAAATCACAGTCTTTATCGTAAAAAATTTGCATTGCTGTCTCCGCTTGAATGCTTTGTTCCTCATGGCTTAACCGTTTGCGCTGAAGTTAAGCCTCTCCTAGTTGTATAGGTTTGTATTGAGGTTGTCAAAAAAATGTTTAGTTAAATTAGATTGTTAAAACTTTTTCGCCACGCGCGATACCCGATACGCCAGAACGCACAACTTCTAAAATTGTGTTTTCAGCTAAGGCATCAATAAAACCGTCAATTTTCTCGGTTGTACCTGCAATTTGAATGGTGTAAGTGGTTGGTGTGACATCAACTACTTGTGCACGGAAAATATCTGCGGTGCGTTTAATTTCATCACGCGCTGAACCCAATGCTTTGACTTTAATCAGCATCAATTCACGTTCGATGTGCGGACCTTCAGACAAATCAACCACTTTAACCACTTCAACCAATTTGTTCAGTTGTTTGGTAATTTGCTCAATCTTATGGTCGTCGCCATAAGTAGTGAGGGTTAAACGTGAAAGTGTTGGGTCTTCGGTTGGTGCAACGTTTAAAGTCTCAATGTTATAACCACGTTGAGAAAATAAACCCACTAAACGAGAAAGCGCACCTGCTTCGTTTTCAACTAAGACAGAGATAATGTGTCTCATGCTGTACGCTCCCCTTTTGATAACCACATATCTTGCATAGACTGACCGGCAATCAACATTGGATATACGTGTTCAGAACGATCAACCATTACGTTAATAAATACGCACTTGTCGTTAATTGCCATTGCTTCTGCAAGCTTAGATTCAAGATCATCGGCATGGTCAATTTGAATACCAACGTGACCGTATGCTTCCATGAGTTTTGCAAAGTCAGGTAAAGACTCTACATATGAGCTTGAATGACGACCTTCATAGTTCATGTCTTGCCACTGTTTAACCATACCTAAGGCACGGTTGTTTAAGCACAAGATTTTGACATTTAAGCCGTATTGCTTACAGGTAGAAAGCTCTTGGATACACATCTGAATCGATGCTTCACCGGTAATACACACCACTTGCTGTTCAGGGAAGGCAAGTTTTGCCGCCATTGCATAAGGTAGACCTACACCCATGGTGCCTAAGCCACCTGAGTTGATCCATTGACGCGGACGACGATATTTGTAGTACATCGCACCAAACATTTGATGCTGACCTACGTCAGAAGTAATGATGGCTTGACCATTGGTCACGCGATCTAAAGCTTCAACCACTTGTTGTGGCTTCATGGTACCGTCAGTTGGAAGGTCGTATTTTAAACCGTGAACTTGACGCCATTCATTAATCTGTTTCCACCAATCAGCAAGTGCTTCTGGATTTGGTTTAGACACATTTAATTGTTTTAACTGCGCCAACATTTCATTGAGCACAGGCTCAACCGCGCCCACAATTGGAATGTGCGCCATAATGGTTTTTGAAATAGTTGCAGGGTCAATATCAATATGAATGACTTTCGCATTTGGACAGAATTTTGCAGGGTTATTGGTCACACGGTCATCAAAACGCGCGCCAACACACAAGATTACATCTGCATTGTGCATGGTCATATTGGCTTCGTATGTGCCATGCATACCCAACATACCGATGAATTGTTCATCGTTACCTGGGAATGCACCAAGACCCATTAAGGTATTGGTCACAGGGAAACCTAAAATATGCGCAAGTTCAGTCAATTGCTCAGAAGCATTGCCTTGAACCACACCACCGCCTGAATAAATTACAGGACGTTTAGCATTTAATAATTCTTCAATTGCTTTACGGATTTGACCTGAGTGACCACGGTGTGGTGGCTGATACGAACGCATCTTCACTTTTTCAGGGTATTCGTAAGCAAATTTTTCTGCAGGATTGGTTGCATCTTTTGGAATATCAACCACAACAGGACCCGGACGACCTGACGCTGCGATATAAAATGCTTTTTTAATAATGGCAGGAATTTCGCTGGCGTGACGTACTTGGAAGCTGTGTTTTACGATTGGGCGAGAAATACCGACCATATCAGTTTCTTGGAACGCATCCTCACCGATCAAATGGCTTGCAACCTGACCTGACAAAATCACCATTGGGATTGAGTCCATATAGGCAGTTGCAATTGGCGTTACAGTATTGGTCGCACCTGGACCTGATGTTACGAGAACAACACCAGTTTTACCTGTGACACGCGAATAAGCGTCGGCCATGTGACCTGCTGCTTGCTCATGACGTACAAGGTAATGATTGATTCTTTCTTGTTGAAAAAGCGCATCATAAATATGCAGTACTGCGCCGCCTGGATATCCAAAAACATGTTCAACGCCTTCGTCCGCTAATGCGCGAACAAGCATTTCACCACCAGATAAAAGTTCCAACGTGATTCACCCTAATATTTGTAAGATATACGATTTTTGTGACCGTATATACTTTCATTCATTCATTGTCTGCACTGTTATAGCACACATATTTCATAGTTTTGATAGCAATAAGAAAAAAATCTGATCCATTGGCTGTTTGAGCACTAAAGGATCTAAAACATGTTGGGATAAACATATTTTGTTGGCTTTGTGCATCTTCTCGGCTAGAGAAAACGTCCATTGCTAAGATGTATTCATTCGAAGGGTGATCGAATTGAAACATATAAAACTAAAGACAGCATTTTTGTAGTTTCAAACCACAAAGTCAAGTTGAAAAATTGGCTTTTTTTGCATTCACTGCTATGCGCTTAAAAAATAAACTTATTGTGTATTTTTAATCCAACAGCGTAAATAATTAAAATGATTCAGAAATTAATTTTTGATAATTTATTTATATGAATGATATAAATAAATATAATATAAAAATGCAGTTATAAAATTTTCATGGATCATGCAATGGCATATAAAAAGCCGTAACTGTTTAAATAAAATACGTTAAAATCACAAAATAAGATCTTACAAATCGCGCTTTTATTGTCATCAACATGACAAGCTTGCGCTTTAATGTTGTACATTATTGAAGGGGAAAACCATGTCTATTCAAACAATTTATATTCAAAAATTACTGCTTATTACAGCGCTGATGTGCAGCAGTTCTGCGCTCATGGCGCAAAGTTTTTATAAATGGGTCGATCAACACGGTTCAACCCATTACACCACTACACCACCGCCTAAAAACGCCAAAAAGCTCTCTAAAGTGGACACCTATCATCATCCACAAAGTAAAGCGACTAAGCCGGCACAACCAAGCAATCAAAATCCAAATACTCCACCTCAAACTGCACCAAATCAAATGGATCAGCAGCAACAAGAAGCCAATGCAGCACTTGAGCAAGGTCGCACGCGTCTGTAAGGCAATTTTTGCTATGCTTAAAATTCACTTTTAGGTGCATTTTGCGCTATGCTGTGGCTTAAATTTTTAACCGTTCTTTTGTATTACGTATATGACTACTCACATTGACTCAGAATACCAAGCCAGTGCGATTGAGCCTCAAGTCCAACAAGACTGGGAATCGCACAAAGCCTTTAAAGTTGCCGACACTGTAGAAGGTCCACGTCGTTATATCCTCTCGATGTTCCCTTACCCAAGTGGCAAGCTGCATATGGGTCATGTGCGTAACTACACCATTGGTGACGTGATCAGTCGTTTTCATCGTTTAAAAGGTGAAACTGTGCTGCAACCTATGGGTTGGGATGCGTTTGGTTTACCTGCTGAAAATGCAGCGATTGCCCATCAAGTTGCGCCGGCAAAATGGACCTTTGAAAACATCGCGTATATGCGTGACCAACTGAAAAAATTAGGTTTGTCGGTTGATTGGGATCGTGAATTTGCCACCTGTACCCCAGAATACTATCGTTGGGAACAATGGTTATTTGTTCAGCTTTATAAAAAAGGTCTGATCTACCGTAAACTTTCAACGGTGAACTGGGATCCAGTCGATCAAACAGTTTTAGCCAATGAACAAGTTGAAAATGGTCGCGGTTGGCGTTCGGGTGCATTGGTAGAAAAACGTGATATTCCAATGTACTACTTCCGCATCACAGACTATGCGCAAGAATTACTAGACGATTTAGATACGCTAAAAGACGGTTGGCCACAACAAGTCTTGACCATGCAACGTAACTGGATTGGTCGCTCACAAGGAATGGAAATCACTTTCCCTTCAGCGAACCTAGACGTTTATGCAGATGCCTTAACAGTCTTTACTACGCGTGCCGACACCTTAATGGGTGTGACCTATGTTGCAGTTGCAGCAGAACACCCAATGGCGTTAAAAGCGGCTGAAAACAACCCTGAATTGGCAGCATTTATTGAAGAATGCCGTATGGGTTCAGTTGCTGAAGCTGATCTTGCCACTGCCGAGAAAAAAGGCATGGCAACAGGTTTGTTTGTAAAACACCCTGTTACAGGTGAAGAACTTCCAGTTTGGATTGCAAACTACGTATTGATGTCTTATGGCTCAGGCGCAGTGATGGCAGTACCATCACATGACGAACGTGACTTTGAATTTGCCAACAAATATAACTTAAACATTAAGCAAGTGATTGATGCCAAAGGTGCAGAAGATGCAGACTTTGATGCAACACAATGGCAAGAATGGTACGGCTCTAAAGACGGCAAATTGGTCAATTCAGGTGAATTTGACGGTTTAGATTTTGAAGCGGCTTATGATGCATTCTTAGCCAAACTTGAACCACAAAGTCTTGCAAATGTAAAAGTTCAATTCCGTTTGCGTGATTGGGGTGTATCTCGTCAGCGTTATTGGGGTTGTCCAATTCCAATGATTAACTGCCCAACGTGTGGTCAAGTACCAGTACCAGAAGATCAACTTCCTGTTGTGCTTCCGACTGACGTGGTGCCTGATGGTTCTGGTAACCCACTCAATAAAATGCCTGAATTTTATGAAACAACTTGTCCAAGCTGTGGCGGCGACGCTCGTCGTGAAACAGATACATTGGATACGTTTGTAGAATCTTCTTGGTATTACGCGCGTTACGCATCGCCTGATTTTACCGGTGGTATGGTTGACCCTGCTGCAGGTCAAACGTGGTTACCTGTGAATCAATATATTGGTGGTGTAGAACATGCGATTCTACATTTACTTTATGCACGTTTCTTCCACAAGTTAATGCGTGATGAAGGTGTAGTTCAAGGTAACGAACCATTCACTAACCTTTTAACTCAAGGTATGGTGCTTGCAGATACCTATTACCGTGAAGCAGATTCAGGTAAGAAAACGTGGTTTAACCCGGCCGACATCGAGTTAGAGAAAGACGAGAAAGGTCGTATCACGTCTGCCAAATATAAAGAAGATGGTTTAGATGTGATCGTTGGCGGTCAAGAAAAAATGTCGAAATCGAAAAACAACGGTATCGACCCGCAATCAATTATTGACCAATACGGCGCAGATACTGCACGTGTATTTATGATGTTTGCGGCTCCACCTGACCAATCTTTAGAATGGTCTGATGCAGGTGTGGAAGGTGCAAACCGTTTCTTAAAACGTGTATGGCGTTTAACTACAAGCTTCCTTGAACAAGGCAACACTGCTGCCAATATCGACAAAGCTGCACTTTCTACTGCGGCACAAGATTTACGTCGTAAAACCCATGAAACCATCCAAAAAGTGGGTGATGACATCGAACGTCGTCATGCATTTAACACTGCCATTGCAGCAATGATGGAATTGCTAAACGCCAACAACAAGTTTGAAGCCAAAGATGACAATGACGTGGCTGTTGCACGTGAATCCATTACCACACTGTTAACTTTGCTTGCACCATTTGCACCACATTTAAGCCAAACTTTATTGGCTGAGTTTGGAATTGAATTAACCTCTGCTCAATTCCCAAGCGTGGACGAATCTGCCTTAACACGTAATACCCAAACCATTGTGGTTCAAGTCAACGGTAAATTACGTGGCAAGTTAGAAGTGGCTGTAGACATCTCTAAAGATGACATTTTGGCATTGGCAAAAGCGTTGCCTGAAGTACAGCAATTCTTAACTGGTCCAACCAAAAAAGAAATTGTGGTGCCAAACAAGTTAGTCAACTTGGTGGTTTAATCCTGCTCTTTCTGAGGATTTCACAATTCCCAAACAAAGCCCGTTGCCAGTCAACGGGCTTTGACTTTACAATCACCACAGAATTTAAACTCGATAACAGAGGACAACGCATGCATTTAGGCAAACGTTTAGCAGCAATTGTTTTAACTTGTGGTCTTGGTGCAAGCTTAACCGGTTGTGGCTTTCATTTAAAAGGCACCAATCCAAGTGTTGCGCCTGTGGCTTATCAAAAAATGAATCTTGTTTTACCCAATAACCCTGACAGTGACTTATTACAAGAAAAACTTGCCATTTATTTAGGTACAGCAGGCGTACAACTCAGCGATTCATCGGACGCTTATGTATTGCGTGTTTTGGACTATACTCCACGTCGTTTAGAACTCAATGGCAAACTGATTGAAGTGTTATTGCGTTTAAATGTAACCTTTCGTATTGAAGATGCACAAGGCAATGCGTTAACTGAACCGCGCACCGTGATTGCAACCCGTACCTATCAATATGACTTGGCGACGGTCAACACCGATGACCAAGAAAACAAATATTTAAATCAGGTGATGGTGGATGATGTGGCACAGCAAATTGTGCGTCAGATTTCGTCTAACCGTTTACCTAAAACCCAAGCTGCACAGTAATTTATGAAACTTGACTATCTGCAAGCCTTAAAACGTATTGAATCAGCGCGTGGCGCTTGGGTGCTGCATGGTCAAGAACCGCTGCTTGAACAAAATCTATTAGACGCTTTTCGTCGGTATTGGCACGCTCAAGGCATTGAACGGCAACGTTATGATTTAAGCAATGTCGGCGATTGGAAAACGGTATTTAGTGCGCTTAATAGTTTGTCTTTATTTGCAACCCAACTGGCGATTGAAGTACATGGCAATATTAAGCCCGATGCCGCTGCCTTAAAACAGTTAGACAGCTATTTATTGCAAGGTGACAGTCACGAAAACCTACTGGTCATCGTGATGCCCAAGCAAGACAGCGCCAGTTTAAAAACTAAATTTTTTCAAACCATAGATGCCAATGGCACTTTAGTGGCTTTAACCGCCAACTATGCGCAAGATCGTCAGCAGATTTTAAGCGTTGAAGCTGAAAAACTTGGCCTTAAACTGCATGCAGATGCTTGGGCATGGTTAGAGGCGCATCATGAGCATAATTTACTGGCTGCCAAAAATAGTCTAATGCGAGTGGGTGATACCTTTGCTGAACTGGATGTGATTGGTATTGCTGAGCTACAAGCCTGTTTACAAGATCAATCACGCTATAGCACTTTTGATTTAAGCGATGCCATGTTACAGGGCAACCTTACCCAAGCGATTAAAATTTTTCAGTATTTAGTCGCCTCAGGCGAAGCCATGACGTTAATTTTATGGAGCGTCAGTAAAGAAATGCGTTTGCTGATGCAACTATTTGAACAACCGCACAACCCTTTGCAATTGGGGATTTGGAAAACCAAAGTGGCTTTATATCAACAAGCCTTACGCCGTTTAAATCCGCAAGACTTTTTGACTTGGCCTGATTTGTTATTACGTATTGATAGTGCGGTGAAAGGTTTAGGACATGAAAATCCGGAACACTTGATTCAACAAGCCATTGCTTTGGTGTGTGGACAACGCTTATTTAGGCTTGGATAAATAAGAATCATTTTCGATTTATTAAAAATATCCACGCTTTATCCTTATTTCAGACATATAATTTGAGCAATTTTTGGAACCCATCATATTGCTCATGGTCAAAATAAAACCGATTAAAATTTTACTTGCATTGCTCTGTGCCGCAACTTTAGCGGTCACTGCATGGTATTTTCTTAGCCCTAAAGAGCAGGCGCCGCAATATATCACCGCAAGCGTGGCCAAAGGTGACATTGAAGACTCTGTGTTAGCCACAGGTATTTTAGAAGCCACCAAGATGGTGAGTGTTGGCGCGCAGGTTTCAGGTCAAGTCAAACAAATGTATGTGCAACTTGGCGACCAAATCAAACAAGGTCAATTGATTGCTGAGATTGATTCTGTACGTCAAAAAAATGATGTAAAAACCGCAGAAGCGAGCATTAAAAATCAACAAGCCCAATTGGCGGTACGCCAAGCCAATTTGGCCAAAGTCGAAGCTGAATATAATCGTCAACAAGCCATGTTTGCTGAAGATGCCACCTCTAAAGCCGAACTTGAAGGCGCAATGGCAAGTTATAAAACTGCACAAGCGGAAATTGTCGCTATTAACGCGCAAATTGAGCAATCACGTTTAACCTTAGCCACAGCCAAAGAAGACTTAGGTTATACCCAAATTGTGGCACCGATGGATGGTACGGTGGTTGCGATTGTGACGGAAGAAGGTCAAACCGTAAACGCCAATCAAAGTGCGCCAACTATTGTGAAATTGGCTAAATTAGACACCATGACCGTTAAAGCTGAAATTTCTGAAGCAGACGTGATGAAAGTCCAAGAAGGTCAAACGGTATATTTCACTACCCTTGGTAACAATGAAAAGAAATACTACGCCACTTTGCGTCAGGTTGAGCCTGCACCCAATTCAATTAATACCGAAACCAACAATTCAAGCTCATCATCAAGCACGGCGGTGTATTACAACGCGTTATTTGATGTACCCAATGAAGACGGCAAATTGCGTATTGATATGACCGCACAAGTGTATATCGTGTTAAATGAAGCACGTAACACCTTAACCATTCCAGCAGCTGCAATTCAAGCCTCTAAGCGTCCGGCACGTTCAGCCAATGCACCCCCTCGCCCTGAGCGCAGCGAACGTAATCCAGAAGAGCGTCCACAAGGTGAGCGCCCTGCTCGTTTAGAATTAAATGCCGCAGAAAAAGCGTTGGTTGATCAAGGTCAAGCCTCAGTTGCGATGGTACGTGTGTTACAAGCAGATGGTAGCGCCAAACCTCAACAAGTATTAATTGGTTTAAATAACCGTGCCAATGCACAAGTCATTCGTGGCTTAAACCAAGGTGATGAAGTGGTGATTGCAGATGCAAATGATACTTCAAATGATGCCGCTAAGCGTAGTACTAGTCGCCCACCAATGAGAATGTAACATGAGCCAGACACAAACACCGCTGTTGGCGGTTAAAGATCTGGTACGTGAATTCCCTGCAGGTGAAGGTACCGTCCAGATTTTAAAAGGGGTCAATTTAGAGATTTACGCAGGTGAATTGGTCGCGATTGTGGGTCAGTCGGGATCGGGCAAATCCACCTTAATGAATATTTTAGGCTGCTTGGATAAACCGACGTCGGGCAGCTATCAAGTCAAGGGACGTGAAACGCGTGAACTTGAAGCCGATGAACTGGCACAATTGCGCCGTGAATACTTTGGCTTTATTTTCCAGCGTTATCATTTACTTGGCGATTTAAGCGCAGCAGGTAACGTGGAAGTACCTGCTATTTATGCAGGTCACGACAGTGAAGAGCGTCATCAACGTGCGGTGAAACTCCTCAGTGATTTAGGTTTAAGCGAAAAAACCCAAAACCGCCCAAGCCAACTTTCTGGCGGTCAACAACAACGTGTCTCGATTGCGCGTGCTTTAATGAATGGTGGTGATGTCATTTTGGCCGATGAACCCACCGGTGCATTAGACAAAAATAGTGGTATTGAAGTGATGCGTATTTTACGTGAGCTCAATGCCAAAGGTCATACCATTATTTTGGTGACCCATGATTTAAACGTCGCCAAAAACGCCACCCGAATTATTGAAATTTCAGACGGAAATATTATTTCTGATCGTGCCAATGTACCTGAAATTGATGATGGCTTTGAAAAACAAAGCCTAAACCGTGCCCCACAAAAGAAAGTCTCAAGTGTTCGCGCGGTGTTTGATCGTTTAGGTGAAGCCTTCCGTATGGCGGTGTTGGCCATGAATGCACATCGCATGCGCACCTTTTTAACCATGCTTGGCATTATTATCGGGATTGCCTCAGTCGTCTCAGTCGTGGCGCTGGGTAACGGCTCACAGCAACAAATTTTAAAAAATATTAGTAGCTTAGGCACTAATACCATCACCGTATTTCAAGGTCGTGGCTTTGGCGATACCTCAAGGTCATCCCAAGCCAAAACTTTAATTCCAGCCGATGCCGATGCCTTAGCCGAACAACCTTATGTGGATGGAGTTAGTCCTTCGGTCAATACCAACGTCACAGGACGTTTTAAAGATACCGAAGCCTCGACTACGGTCAATGGTGTCAGCGAAGACTTCTTTTACGTCAAAGGCTTAACCTTTCAATCGGGTCAGCCTTTTGATCGTGCCAGTGTCAACCAACAAACCCAAGATGTGGTGATTGATACCAATACGCAACGCACCTTTTTTAGCGACGGTAGCAATCCAGTTGGACAAGTGTTGTTATTGGGCAGTGTGCCAAGCCGAATCATTGGTGTCGTCAATCCTCAAACAGGTGGCATGGGTGGCTCAGATACACTCAATGTCTATTTACCCTATTCAACTGTCATGAGCCGTATGTTAGGTCAGCCCAATGTACGTCAAATTATTGTACGGGTAAAAGATGAATATCCAAGTGCCACTGCTGAAAATGCCATTTTAAGTTTATTGACCCAACGTCACGGCGCGCAAGATGTCTTTACCCAAAATGCCGACAGTATTCGTGAAACCATTCAAAAAACCACACAAACCATGACTTTGCTCATTTCAGCAATTGCGGTGATCTCATTGGTGGTGGGTGGTATTGGCGTGATGAATATTATGTTGGTGTCGGTCACTGAGCGTACACAAGAAATTGGCGTGCGAATGGCAGTCGGTGCGCGCCAAAGCGATATTTTACAGCAATTTTTAATTGAAGCGGTATTGGTGTGTATTTTAGGTGGAGTGTTGGGTGTGTTGCTATCACTTGGCATTGGTCAGCTCATCACCCATTTTGCCGGTGGAACCTTCCAAATGGTTTACTCCACTACGTCTATTGTGGCGGCATTTGTTTGCTCAAGTTTAATTGGGATCGTGTTTGGCTTTATTCCTGCACGCAATGCTGCTCGTCTCAACCCTGTAGATGCACTTTCTCGTGAATAAGGTAATGTTTATGAAGCTCTCTAAACTCTGCACAGCTTTACTGATCGGCACGGCATTTACAGGCTGTGCTGCTGTGGTTAAAACCCCCTATCAAGCCCCTGTGCTGGATATACCACAAAGTTTTGCACTCAATACTAAACAGTCTGATCAGATTCATGCCGATGTTTATGCAGATCGTTGGTGGACTTTGTTTAATGATGCCAACTTAAATCGGTTGGTGGAGCAAGTCTTAGCCAGCAACAATGACTTGGTTGTGGCCGGTATCAATTTGCAACAGGCACGTTTACAAGCAGGTTTAGCACAAGATCGTCAAGGGGTGCGGGTTAATTCAAGTGTCTCTACAGGACACAATTTTGACCTCAATTCAGGTGAAAATAACGCACGCGGTATGTCGCTTAGTGGCGGTGTCAGCTACGAAGTAGATTTGTTTGGACGTTTAGCTAGTCAAACTGAAGCGGCACGTTGGGAGGCATTGGCCACCGAACAAGATTTACAAGCTACAGCACAAAGTTTGATTGCCACCACCACGCAATTGTATTGGCAGTTGGGCTATTTAAAGGAACGCTTAACTGTGTCTGAGCAAAATTTAAATAGCACCCAACAAACCTATAATTTGGTGCGTAGTCAGTATCGTTCAGGGGCGGTTTCAGGCTTAGAAGTCACTCAAGCTGAACAAGCCGTACAAAGCCAACGTGCCAGTTTAAGTCAAATTCAGCAGCAATTGCTTGAAACACGCACGGCGCTTGCAGTATTACTCAATCGTCCGCTACAGCAATTGAGCATCACCGAACCTAAAGGTTTAGGAGCGCTTAAACTGCCTAATATTGAGGCAGGTTTACCGGCAAGTTTGCTCGCGCGTCGTCCCGATTTACAAGCGGCTGAGTTACGTTTACGCAAAGCCTTAGCCAATAAAGATGCCACCAAAGCCAGTTACTATCCATCCATTAGCTTAACTGGCAATTTAGGTACATCAAGCACGTCTTTAACGCAATTATTGCAAAATCCAACCTTGGCTTTAGGGGCAAGTTTAAGCCTGCCATTTTTGCAATATAACGATATGAAAAAAGACTTAGCCATGAGTGATTTAGACTATGAAAAAGCCATTGTTCAATATCGTCAAACCTTGTATCAAGCCTTTGCCGATGTAGAAAATGCACTGTCTAACCGCACCGAACTTAACCGACAAGTGGCGCTGCAACAACAGAATGTAGCATTGGCTGAAAAAACCGAACGTTTAACCCAAGTGCGCTATAAAAATGGTGCAATTGCCTTAAAAAATGTTTTAGACGCCCAAGCCACCACCCGTAATGCACGTTTGTCTTTGGTGCAAACCAAACAAAGCCAATACAACGCGTATGTGACTTTAATGCAAACTCTAGGTGGTTCACCACTTAAAAATTAAACTGTAGATCAAAAAACCGAAGCTTAATGCTTCGGTTTTTTTATTCATATTCTTGTTGCAAAGAATCGGCTAATTTTGCCGCCTGCACATGACCTAAATGCTGGGCCTGCTCAAGCCACTCCAACGCTTGATCAATATTACGCACCACCCCATGCCCTTGCGCATACAAACGCCCCATATGGAAATAGGCTTCGGGCTCACCCAAAGCAATCGCTTCTTGATAAAGCGACAAAGCCTGTGGCAGATCCACCACCACACCCAAACCTTGTTCATAACAACGGGCTAAATGGGTCAGGGCTAAGCGATCTTGTGGGGCCGCTGCTTGTAAATACTCAAAAGCTTGGGCTTGATCTTGCGCTCCACCGTGTCCATCTAACAACAACAAGGCATACTGAGTTTGTGCTGCTATATGACCATGTTGCATAGCAGCTTCAAAGTAGGCACGCGCTTGAGCCAAATCTACCTCAAAGCCAGATTGACCATTTAAGTAGGCTTGTGCAATGTCTAGCATGGCTTGGCTTGCGCCCATGTCAGCAGCTTGTTTTAAGTAATGATTGGCTTTACCTTGATCAGTGAACACATGTAAAGGCTGTGCGTAAAATAATGCCAAAACATACACGGCATCGGCTGCTGTATTGACCTCAACTGAAAAATTCTTGGCGACAGTGCTCAATAATTGCTGCGCTTGTAAGGCATTGGCAGCAGTGCCTACAGCGTTCAAATAACATTCAGCCCATAAACACAGGGCAGCAACCTCCCCTGTTTGTGCTGCTTGTTGATACAAAGCCAATGCCTGTGCAAAGTTTGGCTGCTCAAGCAAAATCCCGTGCTGTTGCAAAACCCCAAGGCTACATAAGGCAATTGGGTCATTTTTGGCGGCAGCACGCGTCCAATATTGAAACGCTTGGCGTGTATTGGAGCTCACACCCCAACCGTGATAATAGGCACTACCGAGTAAACTTAAAGCATAGGCTTTTTGCTGTTGGGCATCTTGTTGAAGCAGCGCTATCACTGCCTCGGTTTGTTCTGTATCTAGCAGCTGTTTAAGTACAGCCAAACAATAGTGATATTGGGCTAATTGGTCGCCTGCAAAAGCTTGTTGTTTTAAATATTGTAAATCAATACTGTGATCTGTATTAAAACCTTGGGTATCTTGAATCTGTTTAAATAAAGCAATCGCTTGTGGATATTGTTGTTGCACTGCTTGATGTAAATATTGTTTGGCGCGTACTTGGTCTTTGGCAAAATATTGTCCCTGCCATAAATACTCAGCCAAACGATATTGCGCGTCCACCTGCCCTTTTTTGGCCGCATCCATCCAAATGTGTTGTGCTTTTTGTATATCTTGTTCAACTTCAATACCATGTAAATAAAATTCAGCCAATTTATATTGCGCGTTTGGATTACCACGCGCCACGCCATATTGATACCAATACAAGGCTTTGGCGTTATCTTGCTCAGCTTGGCAGATTTGCCCTAAATAATAACTTGCTTCATCACCACCGCGTTGATGTGCAGTTTCAAGTAAAGCTTTGGCAGCGCTGATGTCCACAGGACGCCCTAAACCTTGTTGCTGCATAAATGCCATATACATATAGGCTTCAGGCAATTCATGTTGCTGACTTAAATTTTGTAATAAGGTATAAGCACGCTCGTAATCAGGATTTTTTCCCTCAAACAAAGATCTTGCCAATGCCAACTCAGCATCTACTTGATCCACCCATAAGGCATCACTTAAGACCTGCTGATCCCGTTCCACAGGCGATTTACGCTGATATAACCATATCCCAAAGCCAATAACGCTTAAGATCACAAGCCCTAAAAACCACATAGCTTCCCCAAGTTGTCGTTTTTAAAAATTTATTCTAACCTTAAGCCATAAAAAAGCACCTAAAAAGGTGCTTTTTTTAAACAAGATGGAGTTAGTCACCCATCATTAATTCAGGGCTCATGCCAACGGTGTTAAAGCCTGCATCGACATACAAGATTTCACCAGTAATCCCGTTTGCCCATGGTGAGCATAGGAATAGTGCAGCATTGCCGACATCTTCAATGGTCACGTTACGACGTAATGGTGCAGTTTTTTCGTTGGCATCTAACATTTTACGGAAAGATTTAATGCCTGATGCTGCAAGCGTGCGAATAGGACCGGCAGAAATGGCATTCACACGAATACCTTCAGCACCCAAGCTTGATGCTAAATAACGTACACCGGCTTCTAAAGACGCTTTGGCTAAGCCCATCACGTTGTAGTTTGGCAATACACGTTCAGAACCTTGATAAGTTAAAGTCAATAAACAACCTTGACGCGCCAATAATAATGGCTTCGCTGCACGCGCCATCGCAATAAAGCTATAGGCACTGATGTCATGCGCGATTTTAAAGCCTTCACGGTCGGTAATATCGGTAAAGTCACCATCTAAAGTATGTGCAGGTGCAAAGCCAATTGAATGTACTACACCGTCTAAACCATCCCAATGCTTCGCCAATTCTAAGAATGCATTGTCGATATCGGCATCACTTGCAACATCACATGGAAAAACCAACGTTGAACCAAACTGTGCAGCAAAATCATCCACGCGTTTTTTTAATTTTTCGTTTGGATAAGTAAAGGCAAGTTCTGCACCTTCGCGGTGTAGAGCTTGAGCAATACCAAAAGCAATAGATAATTTACTGGCGATCCCTGCGATCAAGAAACGCTTACCTGCCAATAGTCCTTGTGACATGTGACTTCTCTCTTAAAATAATTTAACAGCATAATGCCAACTCTGAAGGCTTTGGGAAATTGCATAATGCATCTTTTTTTCACGATCTATGCAAAAGCCATAAAAAATTGTGCTTAACTCAACCCAATTTTAAATTTGATCTATTAAGCTGAGGCATCACCTTAAATCAAACCAAGTAAACCTAAGAATGGATAATACATTTACGACATGACCAATAAGGCAATAAAACACCCATTGCATAGCTTTAGGTGCATAGTAAGCAGCAGCGCTTTAAACGAATCAGTTACATAACATGCAAAGCGAACATCACCAAAGTCGCCAGCAAAACTTGCAATAGTAAACATAGGAATTTTTGCTAAAAAACCACCGAAATTTCACCTAAAACACACCTTAAAACAAGGCCTAAGGAATGGCAAACATACGTGCAGAATTGGGTTTAAATGTGGCAATTAACGCCAAAACAAAACAGCGCATTGCACCTATATGCCTGCAGCATACGTAATTGCCACTTGAGCGGTAAACATAGTGTAGAAAAATAAACCTAGCACAGGTCAAAATTGGGGGACTGCTTTGCATATTGTTGCCCTTTTCAACTTAAACCTTACTTGGTTTAAGCAGTTTTTATGCAGAATCATTGGCACAGCAATTTATTTTTATCAATAAAAAAGAGGCGCATGGCCTCTTTATTTTACTTGTTCATAATGAAGAAGTATTCACGGTAATATTTAAGTTCTGCAATCGAATCACGAATATCATCCATCGCCAAATGCGAGGCATTTTTCTTTAAGCCTTGCATAATTTCAGGGCGCCAGCGTTTAGCCAATTCTTTGACACTTGATACATCTAAATTACGATAGTGGAAAAATTGCTCAAGCTCCGGCATTAAACGGTGCATAAAACGGCGATCCTGACAAATCGAGTTACCACACATGGGTGATGATTTTGGGCTAACCCATTTTTTCAAAAACTCAAGTGTTTGTAATTCAGCATCACGCGCGGTAAGTTTACTGCGGCGCACGCGTTCAATTAAGCCTGATTGACCATGTTGACGGGTGTTCCACTCGTCCATGGCGTTTAACTTAATCGGTGATTGATGGATGGCAAGCACAGGACCTTCAGCCAAAATATTCAAATTATCATCGGTCACAATGGTTGCAATTTCAATAATTTGGTCGTTATCGGTATCTAGACCTGTCATTTCAAGGTCGATCCAAATGAGGCGAGTGTCAGGGGTGCTGCTCATAAATGTGCAATCTTATTCGGTTAAAAAACGATTATAGTAGCAAATTTATTGCCCGAGTGCTGTAACTTGCCCCCTGCTTCATGCTATTTTGCCTTTCTCAGTTTTAGGTTTTTTAGGATGTGAATGGCCTTAATTCGTAAACGTCGTTTAACTGAACAGCAGCAACGCCGAATTCAGAAACAACACAAAACACGCCAAGAAGAGCTCGATACTTCAAATGATTTAGAAGGCTTGGTGGTACAACATTATGGTCGCCAGCTTGAAGTGCAAGCTTTGTCGGTGCCAGATGTCCATCCTGAAAAACCTGTGGTGATAGACGGTGAACCGGAGCCGTTTTGGAAAGCCATTGAAATAGACAGTGTATGGCGTTGTCATACCCGTACCAACTTAGAATTATTGGTCACCGGCGACCGTGTCAAATGGCAAGCCGATCCTAATACGGGTTTAGGGATTATTACTGCGATTCAGCCACGTCGCTCACTGCTCACACGTCCCGACCGTTATCATAAAGTCAAACCTGTGGCGGCCAACATTAGTTTAATTGTGATTGTGTTTGCGCCATTGCCTGAACCAGCACCGGGCTTAATTGACCGCTATTTGGTGGCGTGTGCCGATGCTGATATTCCGGCACTGTTGGTCATGAATAAATCTGACTTGCTCAAAGAAAATGACGCCATTTTAACCCTGCTGCAAGAATATCAAGATTTAGGCTATGAAGTGCTGCAATGCCGTGCCGATGGTGATTTAATCACATTGTCACAACGTTTAGCCGGCGAAACCGTGGCATTTGTCGGTCAATCAGGTGTAGGTAAAAGCACACTGATTAATGCCATTGTTCCAGATGCGGCACAAAAGACCAATATCATTTCTGAAAACTCAGCTTTGGGTCAACATACCACCACTTCAACCCGTTTAATTGGGTTTGGTGAAGGTGCCGCGTTAATTGACTCACCGGGGATTCGTGAGTTTGGTTTATGGCATTTAGACGCCGACAAAGTCCAACAAGGCTTTCCTGAAATTGAAAATCGCTTGGGCTATTGTCAATTTCGTAACTGTACCCACAAACACGAAAAGCAATGCGCTTTACGCTTAGCGGTACAAGAGGGTGAAATTTTGGCACGCCGTTTAGACAGTTATTTACGTTTGATTGACGAAATCACAGAAGCCAATCAAAAAAATTAATGCCAACATCAACTTTTAGCTTGAAGCGCTGAGTTTGATCACCATATCTAATCAGCTATACTTTGGGCAATTTATATTTTTAATTTAGGTGACTTGTGGAACGTTGGTTCGAATTTATGGGGAATCACCCCTTCTTGTTTGGTGCCCTTGCGGTACTGTTGGTGTTGTTCTTCGTGATTGAAGGCAAACGTGGCGGTCGCAAAATCTCGGCTCAATCTTTAGGTATTTTAGTCAAAGCACAAAATGCCATGTTGATTGATTTACGTGATGCCAAAGATTTCCGTGAAGGCCACGTCAGTGGCAGCCGTAATATTCCTTACAGCAAACTCACAAGTCACATTGAAGAATTAAAAGCAGCTGAGCGCCCATTGGTGTTTATCTGTAATTTAGGTCAAGTGGCAGGTACAGCCTTACAACAAGTGGGTCACAATGACGCTTACCGCTTAGACGGTGGAATTAGCAATTGGAAAGCGCAAGGCTTGCCATTGGTTAAAGCAAAATAACTCCAAGGAGAACAGCATGGCTGAAGTCACAATTTACTCAACAACTGTATGCCCTTACTGCGTCCGCGCAAAACAGCTCCTTGAGCGTAAAGGCGTTGCATATAAAGAAATTAATTTGTCTAAAGAAGCACCAGAAGTACGCGTAGAACTAATGCAGCGTACCAATCATCGTACTGTGCCGCAAATTTTCATTAACGATCAGTTTATTGGTGGTTTTGACCAACTGTATGCGCTTGATCGTGAAGGTAAACTTGACGAATTATTGGCATAATTTTCATTTATTTTTAAGGATTAAATCATGAGCGAACAACAACAACCGCAACTTGCTTTAGAACGTTTATATAGCAAAGATATCTCATTTGAAGTACCAAGCGCTGCTGTATTTACCAAAGCGTGGGAACCAGAACTGAATGTAAACTTGTCATCTTCTGCTGAGAAAATTGACCCGACGCATTTTGAAGTGTCTTTAAAAGTTGTTGTTCAAGCCAATAACCAAGGCGAAACTGCATTTATCGTAGATGTAACACAATCGGGTATTTTCTTGATTGATGGCGTAGAAGAAGAACGTCTGCCTTATTTACTCGGTGCATACTGCCCGAACATTTTATTCCCGTTTTTACGTGAAGCAGTAAATGACATGGTCACTAAAGGCAGCTTCCCGCAATTATTGTTAACGCCAATTAACTTTGATGCAGAATTTGAAGCAAACTTAGAGCGCGCGCAAGCGGCAGCTGAAGGTCAAGCTTAAATTAAGCTAAAAAAAGCCCGCACTTGCGGGCTTTTATTTAAGTCTTTAATCGGCAAAAGGGGCTTTTTTTTGATCTAGATGATGCAGCGCATCATGCATAGCTTCAACCAATTGCTGTGCAATCTCTTGTTTGGAGGCTTTTTCTAAATCACGTTTTGGCATTTGGTAGTTTTGGGCAAAAAAGACCGTCATGGCATTTTCATCAGAAGCAAAACCAATATCGCTACGTGAAACATCATTACAGGCAATCATATCTAGTTTTTTTGCGACCAACTTACCGGCTGCATATTCTTCCACATGACGTGTTTCTGCGGCAAAGCCGACCATAAATGGACGTTTGGCTTGTTGGGCAATGGTAGCGACAATATCAGGGTTTTTAATCAAGGCAATTTGCAGTTCATCGCCTGATTTTTTAATTTTATGTTCGGCCACTTCTGCCACGCGATAATCGGCAACCGCAGCGGTGGCAATAAAAATATCACAACCTTGCTCTAACAGCTCTAAACTGACCTCAAGCATTTTTTGCGCTGAATGCACATTTATACGCGCCACACCATTTGGTGTATCTAAACTCACCGGCCCTGCAATTAAAGTTACTTTAGCACCAGCAGCATAGCAAGCAGCAGCCAAGGCAAAGCCCATTTTACCAGTGCTGTGATTGGAAATATAACGCACCGGATCAATCGCCTCACGGGTTGGTCCTGCGGTAATCACCACATGCTTTCCGGCCAACAACCCAAATTTTTCGGCAATCTCACGTTGCGCTTGATGAAAATAAGCCGTGACTTGGTGGGCTAAATCTTCCGGCTCAGGCATACGACCTAGGCCTACATCGCCACAAGCTTGCGAACCAGCATCCGGCATAATGACATGCACGCCATCTTCTATTAAAGTTTGCAAATTACGTTGCGTAGCTTTAGCCGCCCACATCTGCTGATTCATAGCAGGTGCCACCCAAACTGGGGCTTTGGTGGCCAAATATAAAGTCGAGAGTAAATCATCAGCCAAACCAGCAGCAAACTTGGCTAAGCTATCGCAGCTTGCCGGCGCAACCAGCAATAAATCTGCCCAACGTGCCAATTCAATATGCCCCATACCAGCTTCAGCTTCAGGGTTAAGCAATTGGGTATGTACGGGATTACCAGATAAGGCTTGAAAAGTTAAAGGCGTAATAAAGGCTTGTGCACCTTCGGTCATCACCACACGAACACTAAATCCGGCATCTTTTAAACGACGAACCAAAATTGCGATCTTATATGCAGCAATGCCGCCTGTGACCGCCAATAGAATATTTTTATTTGAAATTACACGTAGATCAAAGCTCACGCACCGGCTACCTTTGTGTTGCAGTGGCGCTCACAATAGCATTAAATAATCTAACACCCAAGTGACTGCACTCTTGGGTGCTCAACATCTAAGACCAAAGAAGTACAATAAAATGAAAAATACGATTAAAGACTGGCCACAGCAGGAGCGGCCACGCGAACGCTTGATTTTATATGGTGCATCAAGCTTATCCGATGCAGAACTGTTGGCGATTTTTTTACGCTCAGGCACTCATGGCTGCTCAGCAGTTGAGTTAGCCCGACATTTGTTACAGCATTTTGGTGATTTAAGCCATATTTTAAATGCCGACCTTGAACAACTATCACAGCTACATGGCATTGGACCGAGTAAATATACCCAACTCATGGCGGTCAAAGAACTCGGTAAACGCTATATTACACAGCAATTGCAGCAACAACCCATCCATCTTCACGATTCAAGCAGTTTATTAGAGTACTTACGCTTTGAACTGTTAGACGAAACCCGTGAAGTTTTTGCTGTACTGTGTTTAGATGCTCAATTACGCCATCTTGCTTTTAAAAAGCTATTCTTTGGTGGCTTAAATTCCTGTGCTATTTCCATCAATCAAATTTTACGCTTTGCCATTTCTCAGCATGCCACACATCTGGTGATTGCACATAATCATCCTTTTGCCCAAGCCTGTGCCTCCAAGGCCGACCTGACTTTAACTCAACAGATTCAAAGCGCATGTGCTTTGGTAGAAATTCAACTGATTGATCATTGTATTATTGCCCGTGACAGCAGTTTTTCATTTGCCGAACATCAATTGCTGTAATTGCTTGTTTCCCTGATTAATTAGGCGCATATCTATTGACAAAAAATTGAGAAATATTGAAGATCAATACACCCTTGTCACGATATTGCCTCATGATTGTCCGCGAGCAAATGAACATTTTTAAGCTGCTATTTTCATGGCGCGGCACAATCTTACCTAAAGTCCTGCCGCCTTTGGGGATTGTGATGCTGATCTCAGCGATTGTGGGTGGACTCTCTTATAGTGGTTATTTTCATTTTCCCGAATTACCCTTAGCCGGCTTTACCTTAATTGGTGTGGCACTGTCTATTTTCTTAGGCTTTAAAAACAGTGCGTGCTATGACCGTTGGTGGGAAGCGCGCAAGTTATGGGGCATTTTAATTGCCAATGCGCGCCACTTTGACCGTGATTGTCGTATGCTCAGTCAGGGGCGCCGTGAACGGGTCATTCAGCATGTGATTTTATTTGCCAACGTATTACGTGATCGTTTGCGCCACCAAACTGCCAATCCGATGGCATTGGTCGAAACCAGTGGTATGAGCCAACAAGCCATTAAACAGCTGTACCAACAAGTCAATGCACCACAATACACTTTAAGTTTAATTCAATGGGAATTGATGCAAGCCCTTAAAGAAGGTGAAATTTCCGACATTATTTATGGTCAAATGAATCAACACGTCATGGAACTAAGCATTGTGCAAACTGGCTGTGATCGTATTGCCACCACCCCTGTGCCTTTTGCTTATTCTGTGTTACTCAATCGCACCGTGTATTTTTTCTGTTTTTTATTGCCATTTAGTTTAGGCTCGACCATTGGTTTAGCCACACCTTTATTGGTGGGTATTTTGGCCTATACATTTTTAGGCTTAGATGCTTTAAGTACCGAAATTGAAGAACCTTTTGGCACCCAAAGCAATGACTTACCACTAGATGCCATGGTGCGTACCATTGAAATTGAATTACTTGGCACCTTAGGTAAACCGACGCCACCGCCAATTCAAGCCCAAGATCACAACTTACTTTAATCGGGCTTAATTACACAAAGCTTTCCCAAATTCCAACTTGCCCATCTTTAAGCCGTGGAATATGACCCAGTTTAATCCACGGCATATTAGCACCATGAAAATCACTACCCACCGAAACTTTTAAATCAAACTCGGCAATCATACGATCCACCATTTGCCGTGTAGACGCCGGTTCAATTGCAGGCGGCAACTCAACAGCGTCGCCACCAAATTTAGCAAAAATTTCAATCAAATAACGAATATTGGTGGCAGATAAGTCATAGCGAGTCGGATGCGCCAACACGGCAAAACCACCTGCGGCATGAATCACATCAATAGTTTCTTCTAAACCCAAACCATCAAATTTAACATAGGCTTTTTTGCCTTCTTTAATGTATTTATCAAAGGCCTGTTGCGCACGACTCACAATCCCTTTATCCACTAAAGTTTGCGCAATATGACTACGCGTGACCCGATCAGCAACCCCATCGACTTTAGCTAAAACATCAGCATAAATATCTTGCCCAATTAAAGGCACCAGTAAATCACAAATCTGTTTAGCACGCTGGGCACGAATGATTTTTTGTTGTTCAAGCATCACATTTAAGGGTTCAGGCTGTTGCATATTGAGCGCCACAATATGCACGCTATAGCTTTTTTTGGTAGCAGGTCGTGACCATTGACTAGAAATTTCAACGCCTGAAATAATCTTTAACGGCTGATCTAAACTGAGTGCCGCTTGTTCAGCCAAAACAATGCCATCCATGGTGTCATGATCAGTGAGCGCCAAGGTATGAATGCCTTTTTCTAGGGCGGCATGAACCAGCTCAGATGGTGACAAAGTTCCATCAGAAATATTACTGTGTGTATGTAAATCTACGCCTTCCATCACTTATACTACATTTCATTCATTTGCTCAGATTTAGATACTCTAACATGAAAGCACTTTTAGACTTTGTGCCCCTCATTATTTTCTTTTATTTATATAAAACCGTCGAACCTAATGATACCCAACACCCGCTATTACAATTGATTGGTTCTGCAGGCGGTGTGGATAACAACAATATTTTGGTGGCAACCACCGGCTTAATCCTGTCCATGTTGGTGGTGTACGGTGTTATGTTTGTGATGCAAAAATTCCGCCTTGATAAACAGCAATGGATTGTGTTGTTTATGACGGTGATTTTTGGTGGTGTGACCTTAATCCTCAGCGACGATTTTTATATTCGTTTAAAAGCGGTATTGCTCAACTTAGTCTTTGCTGGTGCGTTCTTATTGTCGCCGTTTTTTATGAAGGATCGTCGCCCACTAATTCAACGTCTGTTTGGTCCTGTGTTTGATTTAAGCGCTCAAGCTTGGATGAAACTCAACTACGCATGGGCTGCAATGTTCGCCTTAATGTCGTTTTTACATTGTTTCTTTGCCTATTTATTTTTAGATGGCAAATATTGGGGTGAATTCACCGCATTTGGTGACATGATTGTGATGTTTTCCTTTATCATTGCGCAGTTTATTCTGTTACGTAAATACTTTAAATCGTCTACATAATCACTCTTTGGAGACATCACATGCCATTGTTTGTCGTGAGCTGTACAGATCAAGAAGACAGCTTAGAAAAACGTCTTGCCACACGCCCTGAACATATTGCGCGTTTACAACAATTAGACGATGAGGGTCGTTTAATTGTGGCTGGTGCGATGCCAAAAGACCCCAGCAATCTACAAGCAGGTTTTTATGGTAGTACCATTATAGTGGACTTTGATAGCCGTGAAGCATTGGATGCATGGTTAGCCGAAGAGCCATTTTTACGTGAAGGTGTTTACGCCCATATTGACGTAAAGCCATTTAATAAAGCATTCCCTAAAGGATAAGGTCTTATGCGTGTCGTCTGTGGTGTAATTACCCTTTGTTTATTAAGCTCTTTTACATGGGCGCTAGAAACACCCTCTGCTGTGCCAAGCACAGATAGCGCCACGACGACCGCAACCCCACCGGTAACTTTACCGGCCACGCGCCCCACTACGCCGCCTATAGGTACAA
The DNA here is from genome assembly GCF_947624825.1 of uncultured Acinetobacter sp. Lineage (GTDB taxonomy): Bacteria > Pseudomonadota > Gammaproteobacteria > Pseudomonadales > Moraxellaceae > Acinetobacter. The sequence goes on along the minus strand of NZ_CANQLZ010000004.1, from coordinate 3,979 downwards.
ATACCCCAATCACAGGCAAACCTAGCCTAGATACCAGTAAAAGCAAAGCACAACAAGAAGCGGCTGTTAAAGCCTTAGTGAAAGATCAAGAAACACGTTTACAGCAACTTGAACGTGCCAATTTACAAGCCTTAGCCCAAAACCAAGAACTACAACTTAAAAATGATAACCTAGGCGTACAGTTACAGGTTTTACAAGCTGAACGTAGCGCGCAAATGTTTTTATATGGTGCAGTAACCGTGGTGGTCGGCGTAGTTTTAGGCTTTTTATTGGCAGGCTATATCTATAATAAACGCCGTCGTCAGTGGTAAATCTTTTTTAGGTTTTGATGAGGAAACGCTGCTTGTGTCATACAGCATTGTAACAGCCGATCTTGATTGGCAATTGGTCGACGGGATCGAAATCCCTGTGTCTAAACAATTTGGCGATGTCTATTTTTCTAAAGATAATGGCTTACTTGAAACACGGCATGTGTTTTTAAATGGCAATGATTTAAGCCAACGCCTAAGTGCACTACAAGCGCATGATTATTTTTGTATTGGTGAAACCGGTTTTGGTACGGGCTTAAATATCTTGGCACTGTGGCAATTGTGGCAACAGGTGCGCCCAAGCAACAACAGTCACTTGCATGCCATTTCAGTGGAAAAATTTCCTCTCACAAAAACTGATTTAGAACGTGCTTTAAAAGCATGGCCAGAACTTGCACCTTTGGCTGAGCAACTCATGGCGCAGTATCCCCTGCCAATTGCAGGTTGTCATCGTTTAAACTTTCCCAATGAGCGTTTTAGCTTAGATTTGTGGCTCGGCGACGCGCATGACGTTTTTCCGGTCATCCCTAAAACCCATCAAGTGCATGCATGGTTTTTAGATGGCTTTGCGCCTTCTTGCAATCCTGATATGTGGGAAGATAAAGTTTTAAGCAATCTTGTGCGTTTATCCAATATAGGCACAACCTTCGCTTCATTTAGTGTTGCAGGCGTACTTAAACGTGGTCTTAAGCAGCATGGTATTGAAATTTCACGACCACGCGGTTTTAAACACAAACGCGAAATGCTCAAAGGCATTTGGCCTGCAACAGAAGATACACAAAAACCGCTTGCCACCTCACGGCGTATTGCTGTGGTAGGTGCAGGGATTGCAGGTTTAAGCACAGCATGGGCGTTTGCCCAACGTGGGCATGCCGTTAGCATCTTTGAAGCAACTGCGGCATTAAGCGGCGCCTCAGGTAATCCTTTGGCATTACTTAATCCCAAACTGTCTCCGATTGACCAAGCGCATGAACATCTCATGACCTTAGCGTGGCAACACGCAATGCGTCATTATGCAAAATTTAAGGCTTATCGCCCAATTGCAGTCAATCAAATTGCCTTAAAAAATCCTGAACAACTCTTAGATCTGGCTCAGGAGTATCCTGAACAAGTCTTAAGCACCCAAACTCAAGATGGTTTTACAGATCATGCAAGTTTAAGCTTGCATCAAGCTGCTGCTCTTTCACCACAGCTATTATGTGAAGAAATTTTAGCGCATCCACACATTGAACTTCAGCATGCTCACATTACACAAATCACACATGATACACGCCCAATACTTTATGCTGATCAAGCCTGCTTAGGTGAATTTGACCATGTCATTGTGTGTAGTGCGCTTAAAAGTGCAGCTTTAATTGACAACTACCCCATTTTAAAACCCATTCGTGGTCAAGTGAGTTGGCTTAATAATACCGAGCATACTTTAGCTTTTGATCAAGCCTATAGTTATGGTGGCTATTGCATGCAGTTAGACGCAAAGCAGCTGATTGTAGGTGCCTCTTTTTACCCCAATCGTGATGACAGCGAAGTATTAGCCGAAGATCATGTGCATAATTTTAACTTACTGCATAGCGTTGCACCTCAATATGCTCAAAGTTTAGCTTCAGTTGACACTTGGCAAGGTCGTGCCTCAGTACGTGCACAAAGTTTGGATTACTTTCCACTGTTGGGTAAAGTACAAGATCAGCAGCAGGTTTACACGCTTGCCGGTTTAGGTTCTAAAGGTTTCTTGTTTGCGCCATTGTGTAGTGAGATCTTAGTGGCTGAAATTTTAAACCAAGCTTGCCCTGTACCAGAAACATTACGTCAAAAATTGCAAGTGACGCGTTTTTGTAAAAAGGTTAAGGCCAAAAAACCTTATTTTAAACCTACATAAAAAAAGCGCCTCACGGCGCTTTTTTTTAATCTTGCTCTAAGGCAAGACCTGCATCACGAGCAGCACGAGTGCCTCCCATCAGCACGATATATTCGCGTGAACTATCAAAACCTTCTAATAATTCTGCTGCACGCGGAGCTTTACTGCCACCACCACATAGAATATAAACCGGTTGATCCGCTGCCACTTGAGCTAGGCTCTCTGCTGATAAATTGGCAATAGGCTGATTTATCGCACCTTGAATGTGTCCCTCTGCATACGAGCTTGGTTCACGAACATCCCAGATAACCGCATTTTCTGGGAACTCAAATGTTGTAATTTCTTGTTTACGGATCATTGTGCACTCCTTTGATGTAAACAACACTTGGCAAATGAAGAAAACATCCCTAGCATCTCAGATATTCTTTCCATTTGTAAAGGTCTAAACTATGCCTTCTTTTGACATTGTATCTGAATTAGAGTTATTTGAAGTAAATCACGCGGTGCAAAACACGCAAAAAGAAATTGCAACGCGCTTTGACTTCCGTGGTCAGGACGTTTCAATTGAGCTCAACGAAAAATCGAAAGAGATTAAAATCTCAACCGAAAGTGATTTCCAGTGTGAGCAAGTGTATAACATGTTAGAAAGCCACTTCTATAAGCGTAAAGTCGACGTACAAGCCCTTGACCCACAAAAAGCCGCGGCTTCTGGCAAAAATTACGTGCAAGTCATTAAACTCAAAGACGGTTTAGACTCTGACACTGCCAAAAAAATTAACAAAGCCATCAAAGAAAGCGGCATTAAAGCGCAATCTTCAATTCAAGGAGATAAAATCCGTGTAACGGATAAAAAGCGTGATACGTTGCAACAAATCATGGCGTTCTTAAAAGAACAACAATTTGGTGTACCACTACAGTTTAATAACTTTAAAGACTAAATAAAAAATCCCGCCATTTGCGGGATTTTTTAGCACTATACAACTACTACATTAATTAACTTACCACTCTACTGCCTGTAATAAAACTTGACCTGTAATAATTTTAGTGATTGGTTCAGGAATATCTTGAATATCTCCCCATTTAACTTCAAATTTCAGGTCCATACTTTCATGTTCTGCAACCTTGATTAGTCTATGAGCAGATTCATCACGTAGTACACTATAATTTTCTAATAATTTAGAAACTAGCTTATTAATTTTAGATGCAGTACCCGGCTTATTGATGTCCATAACAGGACTAATCGTTTCTTTAACAAATTTTTCCCAAGACTGTCCAAAAACCTGAATCAGTTTCATTGCACTATCAAGATCGAATAGTCTATTTTCTGCTAAATTCACTTGGGGTTGATAAACTTCTTGTCCATTTTCTAGCTTAAAAAAGTACTGGCGGATGGCATCTTTCTCTTTTAAAAGATCTACGTACTCCTCATATTTATCAGCTTTTAAATTCCTGAATTCTTTTTCAAGATCTCCATTTTTTGCTAATAATGTTTCTAAATCAGCCAGTGCTTGCTCAATTTTTTCTTGGTTCTTCTGATCAGGCACTTGATATAAGAACGTCGCACTACCTTTATCCACTTTCGCTTCTGGGCTAGTTGCATCAACAACAAAGACAAATTGGTTTTTATTTAATTTTTTATCTTCAGCTAATTGTTTTAATTCTTGATAAGTATCCTTAACTTCAAGTTTTGACGTATGTTCAAAACTGTTAATGATATTTTGAACTCGCTGATCTATGTTAAATAGATCTCTTGCGAAAGTTAATTTAAGAGCATCCAATTCACCATTCCAGCAATTAAATTCATTCTTAGACCAAA
>NZ_CANQLZ010000003.1 GCF_947624825.1 uncultured Acinetobacter sp. | reverse complement strand
GTTTTGTGTGGTAACTCAACTGATGGCTCTAGTCCTCTTATTTTTCAAGTCAATTTCTTATCCGCGATTCGGGTTATGATATATAAATAAAAATATTAATAATTTTTTCATGAAGTGAACTTTAGGTGAACATAAGTTAAATAAAAAGGCTAGATGAGTTTGATTTAGTGGAAAAACAATCCAAGATTAAAAAGCATGTATAGTTCTAGGCTACATCATAATGTATATATGTTGTAGCTATAGACTTAATCTAGCGACCACTCATAGCATTAATGAATGCTATCAACAATACCACCTTCAACACGTAAAGCCGCACCTGTTGTCGCACTTGCTTGCTCTGATGCAATGTAAACCACCATATTGGCAATTTCATGCGGTTCAGCGAAGCGACGAATAATACTTGAGTTACGATGCTGTTCAATAAAATATGTTTCAGCTTCAGCTAAGCTAATTCCTTGCTGTTTTGCGATATTATCAATCATGATTACAGCGCCTTCGGTTCTTGTTGGGCCAGGCAATACTGTATTTACCGTCACACCTGTACCTGCTAAAGCTTTAGCTAAACCACGAGAAACACCTTGTATTGCCGACTTGGTCATGCCGTAATGCACCATGTCGGCAGGAATATTAAATGCTGATTCACTTGAAATAAACTGAATACGTCCCCAACCTTTGGCAGTCATGCCTTTCATATAGTGACGACTTAAACGTACGCCACTCATGACGTTAGTTTCAAAAAAATCAAACCATTGCTCATCTGTAATTTCGGTAAATTCACAGGTGCCATAAATGCCTAAGTTATTAATCAAAATATCCACCTGAGGGAGCTTTTGAATCATTTGCTGACAGCCTTCTGCAGTGGCAGCATTCAAAGCTAAACCAGTCACTTGAGCATCAGCAACTTCTACTTTAAGTTGATTGACGGCTTGATCTACTTTGTCTTGCTGACGCCCTGTAATTACGACAGTTGCACCTGACTCTGCAAGCCCACGTGCAATGGCAAAGCCAATGCCTGCAGTTGCTGAAGTAACCAAGGCGATTTTATTTTTTAGTGAAATCTGCATGTGAATTTTTCCTATAAATGAATATCCAATAGCATAGCCTTGTTTTAATATTAAATAATTGTAATAATTTTAGGTACATTGTTCACTATTAGTAAATAATTTATGTTTGATAAATTGACGAGCATGCAAATTTTTATCAGTGTTGCTGAAATAGGCAGTTTTATTGGTGCTGCCGAGCAACATCAAATTTCGGCGGCAATGGTCACCAAACATATTCAACGTCTTGAAAGTCATCTGCAACTCAAGCTTTTTCAGCGCAGTACTCGACGCTTGGAATTAACGCAAAGTGGTGCTGATTATTTATTAACCTGTGAAAAAATTTTACAGGAAATCCATGAAGCTGAAACTAATTTGTTGCGTGCTCAACATGAAATTCAAGGTAAAATCCGTATTAGCATGCCAAGTGTACTCGGACAGCGTTATGTATTGCCTAAATTACAAAGCTTTCAACTTGTTTATCCCAATATAGAAATTGAAATTGAGGTTAATGATCAGCGTACTGATTTAATTAAAGATAAATTTGATTTACTCATGCGTTTTGGAATGGCAGTTGAACCGTATTTGGTTGCGCGTCCACTGTTAAATGCTGTTGAAATGGTGGTTGCTGCAAGTCCAAAATATTGGCAAACCCATGGTAAAGCCAATTTTTTAGCAGATTTAAGCCAACATAATTGTTTGGGCTGTTCAATGTCACAAGTCGCAGGCACAAAGGTGTGGTATTTCGATCAAAATCACGATGTCAATATTTCAGGCAATACGCAAAGTAACAATGGTTTAGTGTTAATTGATTTTGCTTTAGCGCATTTAGGTGTGATTTATCAGCCACGTGCAGCAATTGAACGTTATTTAGCAGAAGGTTTACTCATTGAGGCACCCTTGGATGTTGCTGGATATCAAGCACAAACGCTGAATTTGGTGTATGCCAAAAATGAATATATGCCAAAAAAATTAAGAGCTTTGATTGATTATTTAACCGAGGTGACATCTCTTTAATCGTTGCGCTTTTTGAATCTTTCATGAAGAATAATCTCGTTATAAATGTTATTTTTTAGATATTTTAAACTTAAATTCTTAAGATAATTCTAGACAAAGTATCACCTCTGATACGATATGGTTTACGCCACTTCGCTGAGAGCCGAACGCTGAACTAAGAGATGTATGCTCATAATGATAAGAGCAGTAGTACTCAGTAAAGCAGTTATTTTAAAATCATTTATTTTGTGCATCAGGAATGCTCTTTTATGCTTATTCACGCTGACTTCTCTCAACCCATTATCATCACGCCTCAAGACTATGATTGGATAAGATCACCAGGCGGTGAAGTGAACCGAATGATGTTGGATCGTATTGGTCAAGAAAAAGCACGCGCAACAAGTGTGGTTGAGTTTTCTCCTAATTCACAATTTCCTGAACATAGTCATCCGCTTGGTGAAGAGGTATTGGTGTTATCCGGTACATTTACCGAGAACTTACAGCAGGATTACCCTACGGGTTGGTATATGCGCAATCCACATCAGTCGAGACATCAAGTATCGAGTCAAAGTGGCTGTAAAATTTTTGTAAAACTCATGCAAATGACAGAAGATGAATTACACCCCACACGTATTGACACACATGACCCAAAAAATTGGCAAGTGACGCAAGGTCGATTGATCTGCCCTTTGTTTACATCCAATACTGAACATACATTTTTAGAAAAATTACAGGCTCAACAAGTATTGCGTGAAAGTGTAGCGCATGGGATTGAAATATTGGTGCTTTTGGGTGAGTTGCATGCTGAATCAAAGATTTATCCTAAAGGTACATGGATACGTTTACCCCCTCTTAGCACCATGCAATTTTGTGCTACAGACCTAGGGGCAACAATTTATGTAAAAAGCGCGCACCTACCCCATGCAATGAACGTATGGTCAGATCAAGCGCCCTTATAAGGGTGATTTGAGGACATGATCGGCATGAAAATTTTTGTAACTTGCACGATCAGGGGTTTCATGGCTCAGAGGTAGCACTTCTTGCATAGTGGTCAAACAGCGTTGGGCGAGGTCAATATATTGCTGTGTTCCATGTGTTTTCCATGCAATTTCTTTTTCATCGAGAACCCGTAGCACTTTTGCCGGACTACCCACCACCAACATATTATTGGGAATATTGGCTCTGGCTTTGACTGTACTGTTGGCACCGACAATGACATTTTGACCAATAATGGCCTCATCCAAAATCACACTGTTCATGCCAATTAAGGCATTTTGACTAATCACACAGCCATGTAAGATTGCTCCATGTCCAATATGCCCGTATTCTTCGACTAAGGTTACGCTGTTAGGGAAACCGTGAATAGTACAAGAGTCCTGCACATTGGCATTTTTTTGAATATGAATACGCCCGAAATCGGCACGCAATGAGGCAAATGGCCCAATATACACCCCAGCCTCAATAATCACATCGCCAATCAACACAGCACTTGGGTGGACATAAGCGTTGGGGTCTACGACAGGGATCACGCCGTCAATGGCATAACATGGCATCGCAATATCCTTATTGTCTATTTATATCAATTAATAACTAAAATCTGGTTGTTTTAAACCGCCAAAACGTTTGTAAAACTGTGGTTGAGCCGGTGGCATGCTGCCTTCTGCGGTACGTGCCAATTGTAAGAAGAACTCATCTGCTGGCATAAACACCGCCTGATATAAGTTTGTGCTTAAATTACGCGCAATAATAGAGAGCCATTCTGTAGGCAGTAATTCAAAAGGGAGATTTGGATCTTTGAGCAAAATACGGCGTAATTGGTGAATCAACAAAATGCGAATTTGAAAGGCCTGAATGATATTAATCTCTTGTTCTTGTTCCACAAAATAGAAAAATTCACGAAAATCGCTGATGAACTTTTCATAGCGCTGATGTAGTTCCTGAATGGGCCAATTCACGGCGACCATGCGTTTGATGGTTGGATAAGATTCTTGCCACAGCTCGATGGTTTCTGCACGAAACACCACCACCTGATCCGTCATTTGATGGCTGAGCAACAAATTTTGTAATTTTTGTTGATCGCAGCCTGGATATGCCATGACATTGGTGGCAATATGGGCAAAACCAAGCCACTCTAGTTCTCGTTTTAAGGTGACTTTATTTTCAAGTTCAACAGAACTCAGTAGCACTAAATCCCACTTCTTGTCCCAAGCTTTATGGGTATAACCATAGATTTTTTGATCTGCCATCATAAAGCGCTGACGGCTACTTTCTGTGACACGATAATAACTGCTTCGCCCAATCTTTTCTGAGCTGAGCCAACCGTGTTGGACCAAGCGAAATACGGCGGTACGTACAGAGCGTTCATTAAAACCGAATACATCCATCAGTTGAATTAAACTGGCAAGACTAATGACCCCCCCGCGATGATAAATGCTATCACCAAAAATGGTCATCACCAATGAAGTCCCACTGAGTGCTTCACGTTGAATAAACTCATCGATAATTTGTTTTAATTTAGAGTTCATTGCATTTCCATTTAACTGTTGAATTGCCTGAGGATCATCAGTGATCTCAGGCACGTTCATTTAGGCTGATTTGCGAATATCAAAAACGCGCTGTGCTTTACCTTCAGAGCGAGGTAAACCACCTTCGTTTAAGACCTCTACACTCACACTAATGCCCACCATCGTTTTAATTTGTGCTTTCAATTGATTTGCAATTTGTATTGCCAATTGTGGGCTGCTATCTTGACGCATTTCAGTGCGAATATGCAATGTGTCAAGATGCCCTTGTTTGCAGATCTGAATCTGATAGTTGGCAATCAGTTGGGGAATTTGCAAAATCTGTTCTTCAATTTGTGATGGGAATACATTTACACCGCGAATAATCATCATGTCGTCACTACGACCGACAATTTTATCCATACGACGCATGGTTCGTGCTGTGCCTGGTAGTAGACGGGTCAGATCACGCGTACGATAACGAATCATCGGCATGCCTTCTTTGGTAATGGTGGTAAAAACCAACTCCCCTAATTCACCATCGGCTAACACTTCACCGGTTTCAGGATTGATAATTTCAGGATAAAAATGATCTTCCCAAATGGTTGGACCATCTTTGGATTCAAGGCATTCCATGGCAACCCCAGGACCCATCACCTCAGATAAGCCATAGATATCCAAAGCGTCAATGCCTAAACGTGTTTCGATTTCTTTGCGCATCTCGTTGGTCCATGGCTCTGCACCAAACACCCCAGTCTTAATTGAACAATTTTTGGCTGAGCCAAATTTTTTCTCAAGTGCTTCAATAATATTTAAGCAATACGATGGCGTCACCATTAACGCGGTGGGTTTAAAGTCATGAATCAGTTGAGCTTGCTTGTCTGTTTGACCACCAGACATCGGAATTACGGTTGCACCTAAGCGCTCAACACCATAATGTGCCCCCAAACCGCCGGTAAAGAGCCCGTAACCATAAGACACTTGAATGGTATCTTTATGGCTTAACCCAGCAGCGCGCAGTGAGCGTGCCACCACGTCAGACCATATATTGATATCATGTTGCGTATAACCGACAACGGTCGGCTGCCCTGTGGTACCCGATGAGGCATGAATACGTACAATTTGCTCCTGAGGCACTGCAAACATGCCAAATGGATAATGATCACGTAAGTCTTGTTTAGTGGTAAATGGGAATTTGGCTAAATCCTCTAGGCAGTTAAAATCGTCAGGATGAACACCCAATTCATCAAATTTTTGCTTGTAAACGGCACTATTGTCATAGGCATGCTTTAAGGTCTTTTTTAGACGTTCAACTTGTAGCTGACGTAGCTCATCTAATGATGCTGTTTCGATGTGTTCCATTATATTTTTATTCATTGTCTTACTCCTGATACAGTCATCTCGACTGCCAATTTTATTTTGTTCAATTACATCCTGAATTGATATTTTCAATGACAAGGGCCACACCTTGTCCAACGCCAACACACATGGTGCACAGCGCATATTTTCCTTGCGTAAGTTTAAGTTGATGCATGGCAGTGAGCACCAAACGTGTACCACTCATACCGAGTGGGTGTCCAAGCGCAATTGCACCGCCATTTGGGTTGATTCGGCGATCATCGTCTTTTAAGCCCAATTCTCGTGTCACGGCTAAGGCTTGTGCTGCAAATGCTTCGTTGAGTTCAATGACATCGATTTGATCTAAAGTCAGACCGGTTTGTGCCAACACTTTATGTACCGCAGGTACAGGTCCAATACCCATATAACGCGGCTCTACCCCTGCACTTGCTATGCCTAAGACTTTAACTTGCGGTGTTAAACCGTGCTGTGCGGCAAATGCAGCATTGCCCATTAATAAACAAGCAGCACCGTCATTGACCCCTGAGGCATTCCCCGCAGTGATCGAGCCACCTTCTTGACGAAAGGGCGCTTTTAATGCATTCAATGCCTCAAGAGTGGTGTCTGCACGCGGATTTTCGTCGGCAACAACACGCAACACGCCTTTTTTATGCTTAACCTCCACCGGTAAAATTTCTTGATCAAAACGCCCCGCAGCTTGAGCAGCGGCAACTTTTTGTTGGCTTTGATAGGCAAATTGATCTTGATCAGCACGCTTAATTTGATACTTGTGTGCCACGTTTTCTGCCGTTTCTGGCATACTGTCTACAGCAAAATTTGCTTTAAAAACCGGGTTAACAAAACGCCAACCAATGGTGGTATCAAAGATCTCTGGCGCACGGCTAAATGCTAAGGTTGGCTTAGACTGCACAAAAGGCGCACGCGACATGCTTTCTACGCCACCGGCTAAAATAAATTGGGCTTCGCCCGATTTAATGGCACGTGAAGCTAAACCAACTGCATCTAGACCTGAGGCACATAAACGATTGACCGTGATTGCAGGCACGTTGTCAGGTAAACCTGCAAGCAAGCTTGCCATGCGTGCCACATTACGATTGTCTTCACCGGCTTGGTTGGCACAACCTAAAATCACTTCATCAACTTCTGCCCATGGCAAATGGGGATGCTGCTGTTTTAAATATTGAATCGGCAATGCAGCAAGGTCATCTGCACGAATGCTGCTTAAGCCCCCTGCATAACGCCCAATTGGGGTGCGAATTCCATCAAAAATAAAAACCTGTTCCATAGTCTTTCCTTAGCTTACTGCGCGCAATGGTTGCTGATTGTGCACCAATCCTTGTGCCACTTTTTTTAATAAATAGAGGTTTGGACGATAACGTTCTTCCCCATAGATACGATACAGGTTTTGTAAAGTGTCTAAAATAATGTTGTAACCTAATTCATTGGCCCATTGAAATGGTCCTTTAGGATAATTCACACCAAATTTCATGGCGGCATCAACATCATTTTCTGTGGCAATTTGGTGTAAAACTGCCTCACAGCCTTCATTCACCAACATTGCAATGGTACGTAATACGTATAATCCTGGGTGATCTTCAGACCAAATAGGTATAATGTTCAGGCCAATAAACATGGATTCAATCTGTTGACGGTCTTGATCTGTACATGCAGCTGAGGCAACAACCGCAATGGCAGTGGCACAAGACCAATCGCCGTGCCAATCCATGAGAACCACTTTTTGTGTGGCATAGTCAATGTCAGCAGATTGACCCATCGATAAACGCATAGAGACCTCGCCAATCAATATTTCAGCCACAGATCCTGACTCAGTGCGTACATTGAGATGTGAAGATTGTTTTAATAATGTGATTAAAGCTTGAGAATGTGACCAATCGCCTTTAATCACGATATCAAGTACATGTTGTTGCTTGCTATAGATTACGGGTAGTTGATACACTTGTTTAGAGTTTTCATCGCTGTAATGGTAAAATCCTTGTTTGGACTTTCGACCTAAACAGCCGGCATCTACCAATTCTTTTTGTACTAAAGAGGGACGGTAACGTGGCTCATCAAAAAAGGCCTCATACACACTACGTGTCACAGAAAAATTGATGTCTTGACCAATCAGATCGGTGAGTTCACATGGTCCCATCGAAAAACGCCCACATTCACGCATAATAAAGTCAAGTTGTTCTGGCGTGGTGGCATTTTCCTGCAAAGCACGAAAACCTTCGGCATAGTATGGACGTGCAATACGATTGACAATAAAGCCGGGGGTAGATTTGGCACGTACCGGGACTTTATTCCATGCAATCATCAAATCTACCAAAGCATCGCTGATCTTTGAGTTGGTTTTTAAACCTGCAATAACCTCAACCAACTTCATCACTGGTGCTGGGTTAAAAAAATGTAGTCCTACCACACGTTCAGGATGTGGAATATCAGCTGCAATGGCAGTGATCGAAATTGATGAGGTGTTTGAAGCAAAAATAGTCTCTGCGCCACATACCTCATGTAGGCTTTGAAACAGCTGTTGTTTGAGCTGTTTATTTTCAACAATCGCTTCAATGATCAATTGGCTATGAGCTAGATCATGGATTGTATGCGCAACTTTTAAATTTGCTAAGGTGTAGTTGAATAACTGCGCTGTCATTTTGCCTGCATCAACGCGCTTTTGTAGTTGCAACCTTAATGCATTGAGCGCCTGCTCTACACGCATAGGATCAAGATCATAGACATAGGTCACATGTCCATGCATCGCTGCCAATTGTGCAATCCCAATACCCATGGTACCTGCACCAATGACTGCTACATTTGCCTGCTGTAAATTGAGTATGGTCATTGAGTTAGCATCCTTTATATTGCGGTGTACGCTTTTGCATAAAGGCTTGCACACCTTCACGATAATCACTGCTACGCCCTGCTAAACGCTGTAAATCACGCTCTAGGATCAATTGATCATCTAAGGTGTTGGCAGCAGCTGAATGAATGGCTTTTTTAATTAATGACAAACCATAGGTCGGTTGTGTGGCGAGATGTTCAGCCAATGTGCTTGCTTCGGTTTTAAGTGCATCATCTTCAACGACCTGCCAAATCATGCCAAGTTGTTGGGCACGTTCAGCAGAAATTTTATCGCCAAGCATGGCCAAGCCCATGGCTTGTGCACGTCCTACTAAACGCGGTAAGAACCAAGTACCACCTGAATCTGGCACTAAACCTAAACGGCAAAATGCTTGAATAAATGAAGCAGATTGAGCGGCAAGTACAATGTCACAGGCCAAGGCAATATTGGCTCCGGCACCTGCTGCTACCCCATTGACTGCACAAAGCACAGGTTTTGGCATTTCAGTGATCAATTTAATTAAGGGGTTATAATACGTTTCAATGGAACGACCTAAATCTGGTGCATCATCATTGGGGTCAACCACACGATCGCTTAAGTCTTGTCCTGCGCAAAAGCCACGTCCTTCGGCTGAAATCACCACGGCGCGAATCTCGTTGTCTTTGGCCCATGCTTTAAGCACACTCGATACTTCTTTATGCATGGTTTCGTTAAAGCTGTTGAGTTGTTTTGGGCGGTTAAAGGTTAAATAACCCACGGCATTTTTTTCTTCGACGATAATTGTTTGGTAATCCATTACACACCTTTAAATTCTGGTTGTCTTTTTTCTAAAAATGCTTGAATGCCTTCTTGACGATCTTGAGTGGCAGCAAGCCATACAAAGTGTTGACGCTCAAGTTTAAGACCTTGGCTGAGCGTCACTTCATGAATACTTTTGAGTGATTGTTTAATGACACGAATGGCAAGTGGGGCTTGTTTGGCAATTTTTTCGGCAAGCTCCACGGCGTATTGCACAGTCAAAGCGGTTGGACAAATTTGACTACTAATACCATGTTGTAATGCGGTTTTCGCATCGACCATTTGACCTGTCATGGCCCAACGCATACACAATTGTTGACCCACTAAGCGTGCCAAACGTTGTGTACCACCTGCACCAGGTAACATGCCTAAACCAATTTCTGGCAACGCAAATTGGGTATTTTCACCCGTTACAATCATGTCGCCATGTAACGCCAACTCAAAACCTGCCCCCAATGCATAACCATTGACCGCCATAATCAAGGGCTTTGAAAACTCATCAATCTGCTTCCATAACTGTGGGCGTTGATCTTGCTGAATATTGACGACATCAAGCTGGGCAAGTTCATTGAGGTCTGCACCTGCTGCAAAGCACTGAGTATTGCCTGTGATCACCACAGTACGTACATGATGATCTGTATCTAATGTGGCTAAATAGGCAGCCAATTCTTGAAGTGTGGCATTGTTTAACGCATTACGTTTTTCAGGGCGGTTCAGTTCAATTAACACCACGCCTGTTTTGGGTGAACTACTTTTAAGATATTGCATAGCTGTGCTCCAATGCGTTTGCTTTACTCGTCAAAACTTAAACGCACATTGGCGGTGGTTGGACGGGCTTGACAGCTAAGCACATAGCCTTTTTGTACTTCGTCTTCTTCAAGGCTGTAGTTGATTGCCATGTCTACTTCGCCTTCAAGCACCTTACATTTACACGTTGCACAGACCCCACCCTTACAGGCATAGGGTAAATCTGCACCTGCGCGTAATGCTGCATCCAAAATGCTGTCATCTTGCTTAGACACTTCAATGACCAATTCACGGCCATCTAAAATAATATTGACCTTCTCTTCACTGCGCTGTTGGATTTGTTGTGCCGATACTTTGTGTGCTGTGCCTGTATTAAAACGTTCAGTATGAATTTTGCTGCGCTCAATGCCTAAAGTCGGTAGGATCTGTTCAACGGCGCTCATCATCTCTTCAGGACCACAGGCAAAACAGTGGTCAGTGTCATGACGGATTAAGCCCGCTTTGGCAAGTTGCTGTAACTTAGCTGCGTCAATACGTCCATTAAAGATTTCGCTGTCGTTGAGTTCGCGCGAAAAGATATTCACGAGCTGTAAGCGTTGATGAAACTGATCTTTTAAATCCATGATTTGTTCAGCAAACATGGTCTGTTTCCATGAACGGTTGCCATAAACCAAAGTAAAAGTAGCATTGGGCTGACGATTCAACACTGCTTTTACAATAGATAAAATAGGGGTAATACCACTGCCTGCAGCAAAACCTAAATAATGTTGTCCGCCTAGCTTAGCCGCCTTTTGGAAAAACACGCCTTGTGGTGGCATGACTTCTAAGACATCGCCGGCTTTGAGTTGCTCATTGGCCCAAGTAGAAAATTGACCCTGCTCAATCTTTTTAATGGCAATACTCATATCTTCTTGCACATCACTGCAAATGGAGTAACAACGACGAATTTCACCTTGCTCAGTTAGATGACGAATAGTCAGATGTTGGCCTGGCTGATACTCAAAACTTGATGCTTGCTCAGGTTGCACCTCAAAAGAAATACAAATGGCATTTTCGGTTTGGGGCTGAATCGATTTAATGGTTAAGGGAACAAATAGACTCATTTTAAAATCCTTCTTTTATTTTTGTGGTGCTGTTGAGCACAGGGAGATTCTTTTAAATGCATTTAAAGTAATCAAATGGTTCTAGGCAATCTTGGCAGCGATATAATGCTTTACAGGCGGTTGAGCTAAACTCACTTAACAATTGAGTATGGTCACTATTGCAGCATGGACATGGCACCCCGTCTTGAAGTGCCACATGCGTACCACATAACTGTGCCGAACCCTGTGGTGGTGCAATCCCATAAGCACGTAGTTTTTCTTTGCCTGAATCTGTCATCCAATCCGTGGTCCATACTTCAGATAAATCCACAACCACTTTTACAGGATGAATGTCATGCGCCATTAATGCCGTTTCGATTTCTGCTTTAAGCAAATCGGTTGCCGGACAACCACTATAGGTTGGGGTTAAACGCACCACCACCTCTTGTGTGGCATTGAGTTCAACACCGCGAATCATGCCAAGATCAAGCACAGACAAAACTGGAATTTCTGGGTCACAGACCTGTTGTAAAATGTCCCAACATTGCTGTTCAACGTGTTGAATTCGATTCATGTCACTCACTCCCTGTGAATTTAGATTTACCACACCATATTTGGATAGCTACGCTGTATATATTGCAACTCGGCCAATACAAAACCTAAATGTTCGGTATGTAGACCCTGCTTGCCACCACTACGATAGGCACCTGTTTGAGGGAGTTCGAGCTCAAAACGTGTCAGCTCAGTTTGAATGGTCTCAAACCAGCGTTGAGGCAATAGATTTAAATCAGGAATAATATGTGCGTCGACTAATTGTTGTTCTTCGGCAGTCAAGACAAATAATTCTTCTGTAAAACGCCAAAGCTCATTTAAACCCTGTTGAATTTTATCGTGAGCCTCTTGGGTGCCTAAACTTAAGCGTTCCATCCAAGCGCTAGAAAAGCGTTGGTGATATTTCACTTCTTTTAAAGACTTAATCGCAAAAGCAGACAGTTGAGCGTGCGTGCTATTACTTAATGCAGCAAACAACAAAGCATGGTAATGATCCATCAACCACTGGCGTACAATCGTTTGTGCAAAATCGCCGTTAGGTTGTTCACAAAGCAAGAGATTGCGATATTCTCGCTCTGTACGAAAATATGCCAAGCGATCTTCATCACGACCTAAGCCTTCAACTTCACCTGCCAAAGACAGTGCGGTACGTGCTTGACCAAGCAGATCAAGACCAATATTAGAGATGGCAATATCTAGCTCAAGTTCCGGTGCATGACCACACCATTCAGCTAAACGATGTGACAAAATCAACTGACTATCGCCAATATGTAACAAAAATTCAGATAACGCTTTAGTATTCATTTGCTGTCGCCTCCCTTACATGTGCTCAATGCCGTGTGGAATATGGTAAAAGGTTGGATGGCGATAGACTTTATCCAAATGCGGCTCAAAAAATTCTGCTTTTTCATCGGGTTGTGAGCAGGTGATTAATTCTGACTTCACCACCCAAATACTGATTCCTTCATTACGGCGGGTATATACATCGCGCGCATTTTGCAGCGCAATTTCATCATCAGGTGCACGCAAACTGCCCACATGTCGATGACTTAAGCCTTGTTTACTCCGTACAAACACTTCGTATAAAGACCAATTGTTTTTGTTATTCATGATTTAACATCCTGTATTCAATTTAATTTTTTGCCGTTTTAAGCAATTTTGCGTGCATCTTGCTGTTGTTGTTTTTTGGCATAACTTGCTGCTGCGTCACGTACCCATTTTCCACCTTCCCAGGCTTTACGGCGTGCTTCGATACGTTCGTAGTTACATGGCCCTTTGCCTGCAAGAATTTCAAAAAATTCAGTCCAATTGACTTCACCAAAGTCATACTGGCCTGTTTCTTCATTCCATTTTAAGTCAGCATCTGGCACGGTTAAACCAAGCTGTAAGACTTGAGGCACGGTGTTATCAACGAATTTTTGACGTAAGGCATCGTTACTAAATAACTTAACTTTCCATGCCATGCTTTGTGCACTATTGGGTGAGCTATCATCACTTGGACCAAACATCATCAGCGCAGGCCACCAAAAACGATTGACTGCATCTTGTGCCATTTGTTTTTGTTCAGGTGTACCTTCTGCCAAGCGCATCATGGCTTCAAAGCCCTGACGCTGATGGAAACTCTCTTCTTTACAGATACGTACCATGGCACGTGCATAGGGACCATAAGAAGTACGGCACAAAGCCACTTGATTGACAATGGCTGCACCATCAACCAACCAACCGATTGCTGCCACATCTGCCCAAGTTAATGTAGGGTAGTTAAAAATTGACGAATACTTCATACGACCAGAAATGAGCTTATCCATCATGTCATCACGGTCAGCACCTAAGGTTTCAGCCGCGCTATACAGATATAAAGCATGTCCTGCTTCATCTTGAACTTTGGCCAGTAACACGGCCTTGCGCTTTAAAGTGGGTGCGCGGGTAATCCAGTTACCCTCAGGGAGCATCCCGACGACTTCAGAATGTGCATGCTGACCAATTTGGCGAATTAAGGTGTTTCGGTAAGCGTCTGGCATCCAATCCTTTGGCTCAATCGATACATTAGTGGCAATATTTTGGTCAAATATTTGTTGTTGCTTATTCATGTTAGCTCACTTATCCCAAGTGTTGTTCAATTCAAATTAAAACGATACACATTAAAAATCAATATGTATTTATTGGTATCATTAATAAATTTTTAGCTGTTTTTAATAAGTATATGTTTTATATTGTTTTATATTTTTAGTACAACAAGAATTAATTTTTCACCTGTGCTTTTTGATTGACAATCATTATTTTTAGAGGCAATTTATGAAACAAATAAAATATATTTAATTCTAACAACGTATCATAAATGGAGTTATACACATGTTGGATCTTGAGCAAAATACCCCCGATACCGCGCTTGTGACACTTGATGATGCAAGTCAAGCTGAACATTTACCGCGCTTAGGTTCATTGGTTTTGGGACAAGAATACGTTGCAAATACTGATTTACGTACTGTATTTCATGCCATTTCAGGGCAAGCGATTTACCAAGTCAGTAGCCATGGCATCAATACCAAAGCCTTGATTGAATATGCAAAACAATATGGCTCAAGCATAAGTGATTGGACTTTTCACCAACGTGCCAACGCCTTAAAACAAATTGCCCAATATTTATTAGAGCGTAACGAGGATTTTTATACATTGGCAACCGCCACTGGTTGTACGCGTAAAGATGCGTGGATTGATATTGAAGGTGGTATTGGTACTTTATTTGCCTATTCAAGTTTGGTACGTCGTGAGTTAAGTGACGAAAAAGTGTGGATTGAAGATGATTTTATTCAGCTTTCTAAGCAGGGTTCATTTGGTGCAAAACACTTACTCAGCCCGAAGGCTGGTGTAGCAGTTCATATTAATGCTTTTAACTTCCCAATTTGGGGAATGTTAGAGAAAATTGCACCCACTTTATTGGCAGGTGTACCTTGTATCGTCAAACCAGCCACTGAAGGTGCGCAGTTGACCCATGCTGTGGTTAAAGCTATTCATGAAAGTCAATTGCTTCCTCAAGGTGCGTTGCAACTCATTTGTGGTCAAACTTATGATTTATTTGATCATTTAAATGAACAAGATACCGTAACCTTTACAGGTTCTGCATCTACTGGGCAAAAATTACGTGCACATCCACATCTTAATGCTCGTTCCATTCCATTTAGCATGGAAGCTGATTCTGTAAATAGTGCGGTATTAACTGCACATGCATCGGATGAAACCATTGACTTATTTGTACGTGAAATTTTCCGTGAAATGACGACTAAAGCAGGTCAAAAATGTACAGCAATTCGCCGTGCTTTTGTGCCACAAGCACTGTTAAGTGCAGTAGAACAGCGCTTAATTGATAAACTTAAAAAAGTCGTTTTGGGTGATCCAACACAAGAAGGTGTCACCATGGGAGCACTCGCCAGCTATAAGCAAAAGCTTGATGTGAGTGAAAAAGTAGCATTGCTCGCCAAAGAGGCTGACATCGTTTTTGGAAGTCATCTACGACAAGATGTTGTAGCCAAAGGATCATATTCTGAAAAATCAGCTTTATATCCACCGACAGTTTTAGTGTGTCGCCAACCACTCCAAGCAAAAAATATTCATAACGTTGAAGCATTTGGACCTGTGGTCACTTTAATGCCATACACAACAGAGGCTGATTTAGCCACGTTGGTCGCGCGTGGTGAAGGTAGTTTGGTTGCATCAATTGTACGCAATACCAATGAAAATATTGAGAGTTTAGTTGCAAAAATGGCACCTTGGCATGGTCGGTTGCATATTTTAGACAGCCAAAGTGCACGTGAAAGTACAGGACATGGTTCGCCTTTACCCCTGTTGGTGCATGGTGGACCAGGTCGTGCCGGTGGCGGTGAGGAACTGGGTGGATTACGTGCGGTTAAACATTATATGCAACGTACGGCTTTACAAGGCTCTCCCAATGTACTGACACAAATTGGTCACCGTTGGACAGCAGGTGCTGATGTATTTGAAGATCGTGTGCATCCGTTTAAAAAATCTTTTGATGAATTACGTATAGGTGAGCGTTTATTAACAGCACGTCGTAGCATTACCGAAGCTGATATTGTCAGTTTTGCAGGCTTAAGCGGCGATTATTTCTATGCACATACTGACAAAATCGCCGCTGCAGAATCTTTATTTGGTGAACGCGTTGCGCACGGCTATTTTATTGTTTCAGCCGCTGCCGGTTTATTTGTAGACGCTGCTGCCGGGCCGGTCATTGCCAATTACGGCATGGATAACTTACGTTTTGTAGAACCGGTAAAAATTGGCGATACCATTCAAGTTGAATTAACCTGTAAGCAAAAAACCCCAAAAACTTTACGTGACCCAGCTCAAAAGCCACATGGTGTTGTTGTGTGGGACATTAAAGTGAAAAACCAACGTGGTGAGTTGGTTGCAACTTATGACATCCTAACGCTTGTGGAGCGTGATGTTTAAAACAGATGCGAACAACGAAGGGAATCAATATGATTCCCTTTTTTATTTTTTTAAAATAATTTGTATCTTTCCTACAGATGACATTGACGGCTGTAATTTTTCAGCCTAAATTAAAGAATATTGATACATATACAAATAATAAAAATAAATAATGTATCAAATATTACAAGCACTATATTTGCACAGGAAGTCGCAAAATGAATGATAAAACACTAACGGTGGAAAAAGTGGATGCTCCACTCAACCCACAAGCGCTGCAACGTGAAGTGAGTGCTCCAACACCCATTGAAACAGAGCAAACCGATAACACCCAAAACAGCAGTACTTACCAATGGTATGTGGTGCTGATCTGTATGGTCGCCTATATCTTATCTTTTGTAGACCGACAAATTTTATCGTTGATGATTGAGCCAATTAAAGCCGATTTGATGCTTTCAGACACCCAATTTAGCCTGTTGCAAGGTTTAGCCTTTTCTTTATTTTATGCTGTTATGGGTTTACCAATCGCAGCTTTAGCAGATAAAAAATCACGCATTAAAATCATTGCAACAGGTATTGCATTTTGGAGCTTAGCAACAGCTGCATGTGGACTAAGTAAAAACTTTGCTCAGATGTTTATCGCACGTTTAAGTGTAGGTGCAGGTGAAGCTGCTTTATCGCCTGCCTTTTACTCCATTGTTGCTGACTTATTTCCCAAAGAAAAAATTGGTCGTGCCTTAGGTGTATACGCTGTTGGTGCATTTATTGGTTCGGGGCTTGCTTTTTTAATTGGCGGCTATGTAATTAGTTTACTTAAAGATGTTAGCCAAGTGGTTTTACCTGTGGTAGGAGAGGTTAAAACTTGGCAGCTGACGTTTATGATTGTTGGTTTACCCGGTGTGTTATTGGCCTTGTTGATGGTGTTAACCGTACGTGAGCCTAAACGTAAGGGTTTAAAAATGGATCAAAATGGTGTTGCAGTTAAAGCATCATTTAAAAATTCCTTGGCATTTATTGGTCTACATAAAAAAACCTTTTTTTGTCACTTTATTGGTTTTTCTTTTTACACCATGATGCTGTATTCATTATTAGGTTGGGCACCAGCTTATTACATGCGTCATTTTGGTCTAGATGCAAGTCAAACAGGTTATATTCTGGGTATTATTATTTTGGTGGCCAATACTGCAGGTGCGTTGTTTTGTGGCTGGTTGATTGATTTCTTTTCCAAGAAAGGTTACAGCGACGCTGCCATGCGTGCCGGTTTAATTGGCTGCGCAGCATTGGTGATTCCAAGCGTGTTGTTTACTCAAGTTGACAATGTTTATGTGTCGTTCGCGCTTATTTTTGTTGCGATGTTTTTCTCAACCTTTCCGATTCCGGCATCCGCTGCTGCCACGCAAATGTTGACCCCAAATCAGTTGCGTGCTCAAGTTTCAGCAAAATTTTTACTGGTATCTAATCTCATTGCTTTAGGTATAGGCACTACAGCAGTGGCACTGATTACCGATCGTTATTTTGAAAACACCTTGATGGTAGGACATTCGATTTCTATTGTGAATGCAGTTGCAGGCTGTTTAGGCGTATTGTTGTTGTATAAAGGCTGTCAGTATTACCGCGCAAGCATGAAAGTCGAAAAACTTTCAAATTAAACATGCCATAAAATGGCATGCAAAACCCAACTCAAGACAAGCATTGTGCTTGTCTTTTTTTTGGATATCGCCAGCTAGGTTGACCAGCCTACCAAACCACATGAATTACAAAATGATCTTTTGGTTTTGCCCAACAAAGTCAAAAGATTTAAAATGAGTTCATATCGCTTCAAATCAAAATCATTCATCTGTTTCATTAGTCTACCTGCCAAAAGCTAGACATATTGAGTCATTAAACTGGTTGAAATTTAACTGCCGTCTAATCTTATAATATTGCTCGATGCAATGAATTAAAGTGTACTTCAGCTCATCCATAATGCTTTATTTTTATTAAAAATAGGCATTAAAAATCTTACCCATAAAAAAGCCCAGCGTGTGAGCACTGGGCTAAATAGACATGTCTTACATGTCAGGACAATCTCATCTTGTAGAAACCTTGTGGTGTGAGTTTTAGAAAATTAAATCTTCTTTTGATTCACACGTTTTGAAAGTTCTTCTGCACTTTCAACACGTTCAGAGTAACGATCAGTCAGATAAGCTGATTGCCCTCTGGTTAACAACGTAAATTTATAAAGCTCCTCCATCACATCGACAATTCTTTGGTAATAAGCAGACGGTTTCATACGCCCATCTTCCTCAAACTCAAGAAATGCTTTAGGTACTGAGGACTGATTTGGAATGGTGATCATCCGCATCCAACGTCCTAAAATACGCAATTGATTAACAGCATTAAATGACTGTGAACCGCCACAGACTTGCATCACTGCTAAAGTTTTACCTTGCGTTGCACGGATTGCACCTGCTGCTAATGGAATCCAATCAATTTGAGCTTTTAAAATTGAGCTCATTGCGCCATGACGCTCAGGCGAACACCATACCATGCCTTCTGACCAAGCTAAAAGCTCATGCAGTTCTTTGACCTTTGGATGTTGCATATCAGCATCTTCAGGCAGTGGTAGTCCTTTTGGATGGAAGATTTTCACCTCCGCACCAAAATATTCAAGGATGCGACCGGCTTCTTGAACAGCTAAACGACTATATGATCGATCACGATTTGAGCCATACAGAAGCAGGATTTTGGGTTGATGTTCAAGCTTTTTTGCCTGAACTTTTTCTAAAGTCGGCTTTTCTAAAAGACCAAGATCAATATTGGGTAAGTTCATGTAACTCATGCCTCTTTAAACACTTTTTTTCTCAGCCATAGCGAAACTGTCACTAAGACAATCAATACAGGTACTTCAACAAGCGGGCCAATCACGGTGGTGAACGCGACAGGTGAGGCGAGTCCAAAAGTGGCAATTGCAACAGCAAGTGCCAATTCAAAATTATTGCCTGCCGCAGTAAAGGAAATAGCAGTGGTTTTAGGGTAGTCATTGCCCATCCACTTACTCATAAAGAAGCTGATAAAGAACATCGCAACAAAGTAAATGGTCAAAGGAATAGCGATTCTAAGTACATCTAGAGGAAGGCTGACGACTTCGCCACCTTTCAGACTAAACATCGCTACGATGGTAAATAAAAGAGCGATCAGACTCAGTGGGCTGATTTTTGGAATAAATTTATCTTGATACCAATCCAAACCTTTATTTTTAACTAAAATTAATCGAGTTAAAAAACCAAGTAAGAATGGGATGCCGAGATAAATCAGTACCGCTTGGGTAATTGTCCAAAAACTCACATCAATAATTTGTGCTTTTACCCCAAAAAATGGCGGTAAGAAGGTTAAGAACAACCAAGCGTAGGTACTAAAGAATAAAATTTGGAAGATACTATTAAATGCGACTAAGGCTGCCACATACTGATTATCACCACCTGCCAAGTTATTCCAAACCAAGACCATTGCAATACAGCGGGCTAAACCAATCAGAATAAGCCCTGTTATGTATTCAGGATAGGCATGCAAAAAAATGATTGCCAATGCAAACATTAAGCAAGGTGCGATCAGCCAATTTTGAACTAAAGATAATACAAGGGTGCGCTTATCTTCAAAGACTTTGGGCAAGCTTGCATAGTCTACTTTGGCAAGGGGTGGATACATCATCAAGATAAGCCCGATTGCAATCGGGATATTGACTGAGTTGATGCTAAATTGATCGAGCAGCACGGATGTTTGAGGGAAAAATACCCCAATACCTACGCCTATTGCCATGGCAATAAAAATCCATAGCGTAAGGTTTCGATCTAAAAATGAGAGTTTTGAAGTGGCCATCCCATTACTCACATTGCATAGAGATTGATAAGTTGCTCGAAGGTGAATTCAGTACTTCATCCTTTAATACCTCAAGAATAGATGTTGCCCACACGGGTAAATCAGGATTTAAGCGGTAATACACCCACTGCCCTTTACGCTCATCCAGTAAAATTAACAAGTTACGCAGTAAAGCTAAGTGGCGAGAAATCTTAGGTTGGCTCAATTGTAAAATCTCTGTGATTTCACACACACAGACATTTTTTCTTTGTAAGATAATTTTTAAGATATCCAAACGAGTTTGGTCAGATAGACATTTAAAGAAATCTGCTTGATCCATAATCTAAACTCAAATATATGCTATTGCAAATATACGTATATCCATATATAAATGCAATATGATTCAGCTCTGAGTAAATATCATGTCATCAAACGTTAAGATCTATCACAACCCTGCGTGTGGAACATCAAGAAATACATTGGCTTTGATTCGTAATACAGGAGAAGAACCTGAAATTATTGAGTATCTTGTGAACCCGCCAAGCAAGAATGAGCTGATGGCTTTAATAGCACAAGCAGGTCTTTGTGTACGTGAAGCGCTTCGTCAAAATGTAGAACCTTTTGAAACGCTTAAATTGGATCGACCTCATTGGACAGATGAGCAGCTTATTCAGTTTATGCTTGAGCATCCAATTTTAATCAATCGCCCATTTGTCGTGACTGAATTGGGGGTGAAATTGTGTCGACCATCTGAAATTGTTTTAGATATTTTAGCTGTGCCTCAACGAGGTGCTTTTACCAAAGAAGATGGTGAAATGATCATTGATCAAGCGGGTCAGCGGATGAAATAAATCCGTTGCATGTATTTTAAAGTCATTACGCTTTAAAATTACGGTGAGCTTAAAAGTAACTTCGCAAGCGCCATGAGTTTAATGAGCATGACTAGATTGACTTCAATTGGTGATCGTTATAGTGAACATCTTGCGAAGGTGATGAAAATCATAACAAACTAAGCGATTTAGCCCTGATTTAAGGCTACATTTGATCATGCAATTGTCTTAAAATGGTCACCCTCGATTTTTGATAAATTGCTATGCATCTCATCTCCCCCTCGCCTAACGTTGCTTTGGTAAGTGATTTTAATGAATTGGTAACCACCAAATATCAAGGCACAATCAATGCCTTATGTTGGTCGCGAGCTTTGGTGGGTGATTTTAAAGAAATTGTGAGTCGCTTGACTTTAGAGGACAATGTCACCGAGGTATCCGTTGCGGACTTACTCGCGCTTGATTTATCCTTGCAAGGTGATTTAGCACGTCAAATCATTTTGAAAGACTTACAACAACTTACTGCGCTTGGTGCAGCACCAGTGCTGAATTTAATTCAGTGCTATGCACGCGATGATGAGCTCGATTTTATTGCAACTGATGTTTATTCATATCATGTGGATCGCTCACCTATAGCAACAGATACTTTTTTATGCACTTATCACGGCGCAGCCAGTGAACTGTTGCCCAATGATCAAGTTCAACAAAAAATCTTAATTCCAAGTGTTAAAGCGCAACTGTTGGCTTTGTATGAGGGACCTGAAGCTGGTTTTGAGCAGTTTTTAACAGAATATTTTTTTGATTTGCATTATCAGGCTTTACCAGATGCCAAGCCAATTAATGTGGGGGTAGGACATTTGTGGCGTTTGGCTGTTGATCATCCTACCCAAGAAGTTGCTCCTTGTGTGCATCGTGCACCGGTTGAAAAAGATGGTGAATATCGTCTATTGCTGATTTGTTAAAAAATACTGCCTAGAGATTCAGGCAGTATTGGCACCCTCTTATTGTGCAGTATAGCCGCCATCCATCACTACGGCTTGACCGGTAATAGCACCTGATTTGTCACTTGCCAAGAAAATTGCATAGTCGGCAATTTCTTCAACCGACAATAAACGCTTTTGCGGTACCATGGCCAAAATAACATCTTCAAGTGCATAGTCTTCACTGATTTGACGTGTCTTGGCTAAATCTACAATCTGACCACGCACTAAAGGTGTGTCGACATAGCCCGGACATAAAGCATTGACGGTAATTCCCTCACGGGCACATTCTAAGGCAGCAACTTTAGTCAATCCAATGACCCCATGTTTGGCACTGTTATAGCCGGCTTTACCTGCAAAACCAATTAAACCGTTAATCGATGCCATATTAATAATGCGTCCAAATTTCTGACGTTTCATAATGGGTAAAACATGTTTAATGCCAATAAATGCCCCCACTAACATGACATCGAGGAGTTTTTGAAAAGTTGCAGTCGGGAACTCTTCAATGATGGCCACATGCTGAAAGCCTGCATTATTAATTAAAATGTCTAAGTGCCCAAAATGCGTATGGCTGTCTTGAATGGCCTGTTGATATTGGGACTCATCGCTGACGTCACACGGCGCACTTAAGACCTCAAAGCCTTGTTGTTGTAGCTGTTGTGCAGCTTGCTGGCATTTTTCCACATTGACATCACAAATCACGACTTTTGCACCAGCTTGGGCAAATTTTTGCGCAATCTTGAGCCCAATGCCACTGGCAGATCCTGTAATAAAAGCCACTTTATCTTTTAAAAGTTGTTCCATGCTTATCTTCCTTGAATTTTATACGCTGCCCAACCATATCGTGCCCGATCCTGTAAAGTGTGTGATTATGGTTTTATGGTCAAACTATGATTAGGCAATTTTTTATAGGTTAGTCTTATAGCGTGGCAAGCCAATCACCGTGCTGTTATCACAGCTACAATATAAACTTTAAGCTAAAAAACCTACGATCATTTAGCACTATAAAAGAAACATAGACTTGAATAGGTTGAAAATAATGCTTGGTTAATAAGAAAAACTCATGAATACTGAGCACTTTAAAAAAAACCAGACTCGCTTTGCTTGGCAAGCTTGAACAAAAATGAAGACCTACAATGACCTTTAAACAATTAAAAGCCTTTTTAGTGTTGGCACGTACCTTAAACTATGCACAAGC
Organism: uncultured Acinetobacter sp.; assembly: GCF_947624825.1. GTDB lineage: Bacteria > Pseudomonadota > Gammaproteobacteria > Pseudomonadales > Moraxellaceae > Acinetobacter. The sequence continues at coordinate 56,639 of NZ_CANQLZ010000003.1, read as the reverse complement.
CGCCAATGAATTATGCCTGACCCAATCGGCTTTGAGTTTATGTATTAAAACTCTAGAGGAGGAATTGGGAGGTAAATTATTTATACGCAGTACACGCCGTGTGGACATGAGTCCTGAAGGGCAAGTGCTCATGCCTTATGCAAAAAAAGTATTGGCGCAATGGGAAGAAATGGAAAAAGATGTCAAACAGCGCTTTGAGTTTCATCGTGGAACGCTCAATGTTGCATCAATGAGTTTTGTCACGCATTCTGTGTTACCGCAAGTCATCTATGCGTTTTCACAGCAACACCCAAATATTCATTTTTCCATTCATGACATTACCCACGAGAAAATTCTTGAAAAAGTGCAAGAGGGATTTTTTGAAATCGGGATTTGTTTTGAGCCAAAAAACCATCCTCAACTGATGTTTAAACCCCTGTTTTCTGAAGGCTTCGTGGCACTCATTCCTAAACAACACCATTTAAGTCAACGTGATCGCATCACGTGGTTAGAGCTGTGTTCAGAGCCTTTTGTGACCCTACAACGGCCTTCTATTGTACGACATATTCTAGAGCAGCATTGCCAAGTTCACGGCATTGGCTTAAATGTGAAAGTTGAATGCCATCATATCAATGCTTTGGCACATTTTACTGCACATGGTTTAGGGGTAAGTGCCATTCCACGGCATTTTCAAGGACATATTGATTTACAGCAACACTGCTTAATTGAAATCGAAGATCACGGTGAATTATTAGATGTAGGTGTGGTTTATAATAAAAATGGGCAACTGTCTCATCTATCTGAGCGCTTTTTGCATATGTTGTTGCAACATGATTTTACTTGATACGCTTAAATAAAGCCTCTTTAGGTTTTTAAAAGGCCTTCATCTTAAATGTTAAGGCCCTTGATGATTAAACTACAGTTTTACGTGCATAAATGTTTTCTAAGGTGTCAACCAAAGTACGTGTGGTCTGATCAATCTCAAAATTAACTTGATCTCCGATTTGCATCTGACCAAATTTAGTTAAACGTAAGGTTTCTGGAATTAAATTCACTGAAATTTGCTCAGCGGCTAAATCTACCCGGTTAATGGTTAGACTACAGCCATGTAAGCCAATAAAGCCTTTTAAGAAAAAGTACTTCATACACTGTGTTGGAATTTGAATATCAAACTGTACCGTCTGCCCAATATGAAGGATGTTGACGATTTTAGCTGTGCCTTCAATATGCCCGTACAGGTTATGTCCACCATTTTCCATGCCCATTTTAAATGAACGTTCAATATTGACCACATCATCTTCTTTTAACTGACCCAATGTAGTCAAATCAAGGCTGACCTGTCCGATATCAAAACTGACTAAGCTTTTATCTTCACTGATGCCGGTCACTGTTAAACATGTGCCATCAAGCGCAATACTCGCGCCAATAAAAGCATCATTCATAAAGCCCTTTTGGTTGCTGACAAAAATGGTATGAAAACCATCATGCTGTTCAATCGCCTCAATGCGTTCAGTCCCAAGCACAATACCGGTATACATTGTCATTCTCATGTGTTTAAACAGCTTGCTAATATAGCAGACGTGATTGTGCTTTTGCCCATAAAATCATGGCAATTTTTTACTTTGAGCTGCAAATTGAGTGCACTTTTTCATGCTTTGTAAGTGAGGCTTGAATATGATCGGTATTTGGCTCATCATGCTTGAAAATTAGAATAAAACTTCCTCTTTTGTGCTTAGGATTATCCACCATGCTGCTCAGATATTTGCCTCAATTAACGCCAAACACTGCCACGCTGATTGGCTTAAGCGCAGTGTTTTTGTGGAGCAGTAACGTGGGATTAATGCGTAGTGTGAGTCAAAGTTTTGGTGCTGTGGCAGGTGCGGCATTGATTTATACCCTAGCCACACTCATTTTATTTTTTACCATTGGCTTACCTAAGTTAAAAGACGTGCCTAAGCGTTATTTATTTTGGGGCAGTTTATTGTTTATTGCCTATGAATTATGCTTTGCCCTTGCCATTGGCTATGCACAAAATTCTCGCCAAGCGATTGAAGTGGGCATGATCAATTATCTATGGCCGACTTTTACTTTGTTATTTGCCATTTTATTGAACAATGTCAAAGCCAATGGCCTAATAGTGCCGGGTTGTGCGGCTGCTATGATTGGGATTTTTTTGGTATTGTCCGCTGAAACTGGGCTGAATATGGCGCAAGTATGGGCCAACTTACTCAGTAATCCACTCAGTTATAGCTTGGCTTTTGCAGCAGCCATTCTATGGGGCTTGTATTGTGCAGTCACGGTACGCACTTCCCAAGGACATAATGTGGTGACTTTGTTTTTTGCCTTAGTGGCGGTGGTGTTATGGATAAAATATGCTTTTATTGGGGCACCAAGTTTAATTTTTACCGTAGACAATAGCTTGATTTTACTGCTGGCTGCTGCAGGACTTGGCTTAGGATATGGCACATGGAACATCGGGATTTTATCTGGCAACATGACCTTGTTGGCAGGAGCATCTTACTTTACTCCGGTATTGTCTGCTGTATTTGCCGCATTTTTTCTGAGTACCAGTTTGTCGTGGATCTTTTGGCAAGGGGTGTTGTGCGTGACTTTGGGGGCTGTGTTGTGTTGGCTCGCCACCAGACAAAAATCCAGTTAAAATTAAAGGGCTGATCTTCGCATCAATCTATTCAAGATTTTTGCAATAATTACCAACAGCACAGCCCCAGTCAAGACTGGAAACAGCAAAAAATCCCAGCCATAGTGCACCTGTTGGTATGTCAACAAAATTACCAAAGGATTGGCACCTGCAGGGGGATGAATGCACTTTAAACATTGCATGACAGCAATGGCAATGCCTACTGCTAGAGCAATGGTGAATGCGTGTATAGGAAAAAATTCTAAGAACAGCAATCCCACATAAGCACTACTCACATGCCCCAAAATCACATTTTTCGCTTGCGCTAAGGGAGAATGTGGTACAGCGTACAACAATACACAGCTTGCACCAAAGGGTGCCATAATCCACACATAATCACTGACTTGGCTTAATTGCAACAGTATAAAAATACTCAATGTTCCACCTAAGCAACCGCGTAGTGCGTCTATACCAACCGCTCGATTTATCCCTGTTTGTTCAAGTAATCTCATTATGTAGATCCGTAACTTGTCTTTTTAACATCATACCGATAGAATTAAAATAGTACAGACCTGTACAGTTTTATTTTAAGGAATTTTATGTCTAAATCTGCGCTTAAAATTTTAACCACAGCAGAACATCTGTTTAATCAGCACAGTTTTACTGCTGTCGGGGTAGATCTCATTCGGGATGTGTCAGGTTGCTCTAAAACCACACTATATAGCCACTATAAAAATAAGCAGCAGCTGATTGTTGCGGTACTTAAAAAGCGCGATGAAAAATTTCAAGGTGATTTACAAACTGCCTTAGATGGTTTGTCTGGAATGGACGCCATTTTGGCTCTGCTCGATTGGCATGTGGCGTGGTTTTTACAAGATGATTTTAAAGGCTGTTTATTCGTTCGGGCTGTGGCTGAAACCGATGATAGTCATGACGCAATCTTACAAATTGCGCAACAACATAAATATATGGTTTATCAATTGGTTGAAAAAAGTTGTCAGCACATACAACAAGGCCAATGGACTGATCTGATTTATACACTGATTGAAGGTTTAATCAGTCGTTGTTTGATTGAAGGGGTAAAGCCGATATGGATTGAGCAACTTAAAATGCAAATTCAGCAGCTCTTGTTGGGCAAAGAGTCGCAGGTATGATTTTAAGCATACCTGCTGTTATTTAAACAGAAACTGGCGGAAAACCATCTTCTGTTAAAGCGGCAATGAGTTGTGCTGCATCAAGTTGGCTCTCAATTTCAACCAATTTGCTGGCAACATCAATATTCACTTGTGCGTTTGGGTCGAGATCTTGAATGGTGGCTGTGACACTGCGTGCGCAACCGCCACAGGTCATGTTATCAATATGAAATTTCATGCTCGTTTCTCCTAAGATTTGAGTTAAAATACTACATTCAGGGGTGTCATCACCACGACACTGCACCAGCGATTGAGTTAATTTTTGACGCATTTGTTGTAGGCTATGAATCTTTTCATCCAACGCGATAATGTGTGATAAGGTCAGTGCCTTTACCTCACGGCTGGTGCGCGCCGGATTGTGCCATAGTGCTAATAGGGTTTGAATTTTGTTCAAATCAAAACCTAATTCACGGGCATTTTTAATGAATTTTAAGGTTTCTACGTGCTGTGGGGTATATTCTCGATAACCATTGGCACGCCGTGTGGCTTGAATTAAGCCGATCTGTTCATAATAACGAATCATTTTGGCTGAAATACCGCTTTGCGCAGCCACCAAACCAATGTTCATGTTTTTATCTCATATTGGGCCTGAAAACCGCGTAAACGTAACGCATTGCTCAGCACAAACACAGAGGATAAGGCCATGGCAGCAGCAGCAAACATTGGCGACAATAAAATGCCAAACATTGGATAGAGTAAACCTGCTGCAATTGGAATCAGTGCAGCATTGTAGATAAACGCCCAAAATAAATTTTGGCGAATATTGTTCATTGTGGCATGACTTAATGCAATGGCATTGGCGACGCCGTGTAGATGACCTGACATCAGCACCACTTCTGCTGCTTCAATGGCAATATCAGTACCTGTACCCACCGCAATTCCAATATCTGCTTGTGCTAAGGCAGGTGCATCGTTAATCCCATCGCCCACAAATGCCACATGTCCGTATTGTTGTAATGCCTGAATGGCAGTCACTTTGCCTGCAGGTAAAACTTCGGCAATCACCTGATCAATCTTTAACTGTTTGGCAATCGCTTGCGCTGTGTGCTGTTGGTCGCCTGTAATCATAGCGACCTGAATACCTCGCTCATGCAATGCCTGAATGGCAGAGATACTGCTTGGCTTAATCGGGTCTGCAACAGCTAAAATTCCCGCAAGTTGTTGATCAATGGCAATAAAAATCGGGGTTTTGGCTGCTTGCCCCCACTCTTGGCTTAAAGCGAGCAGCTGTTGGGTGTCAATGTTGAGTTGTTGCATCAGACGTTCAGCGCCAATATGCAAGGTATGTCCGTCAACACAAGCTTGAATACCATAGCCCACGTGGGCTTGAAAGTCTGTGGCATGATAATACGGCAGTGCTAAATCATCTGCAGCTTTGACAATGGCATGTGCAATGGGATGTTCAGATTGTCGTTCTACTGCCGCAACCAAACTTAACACGCGTTGCTCGTCAAAATGCTCAAGCACATGTACATCGGTGAGCTGAGGCTTGCCTTCAGTTAATGTGCCTGTCTTATCAAAAGCCACCACTTTGGCTTGTTGTAACAGTTGCAGGGCTTGACCTTGGCGAAATAAGATGCCTAATTCCGCGCCGCGTCCTGTACCCACCATAATGGAGGTGGGTGTTGCCAATCCCATCGCACAGGGACAGGCAATAATTAACACCGCCACAGCATTGACCAAAGCAAAGCTCAGACTCGGTTGCGGACCAAATAACCACCATACGATAAAGGTCAGTACAGACAAGAGCATAACCACCGGCACAAACCACGAAGTCACTTGATCAATCAAGGCTTGGATGGGTAATTTCCCGCCTTGTGCCTGTTCTACCATACGAATAATCTGTGCCAAAAGCGTATCTTGTCCCACAGCGGTTACACGCACTTTCAAGTAACCATTTTGGTTAATGGTACCGGCCACCACGGCGTCACCGACCTGTTTGGTCACTGCCATGGGTTCGCCACTGATCATGGATTCATCTACAAAGCTTTGCCCTTCTACAATCTGTCCATCTGTGGCAATTCGCTCTCCGGGACGTACCAAAAGCATCATCTTGGCTTGGACATTTTGAATGGCAATTTCAACGCTTTGCCCATCTTGTTCAATATGCGCAGTCTTAGGCTGTAAACCAAGCAAATGTTGAATCGCAAGCGAGGTGCGACCTTTGGCACGTGCTTCAAAATAACGCCCAAGTAACACCAGCGCTACAATCACGGCGGCAGCTTCAAAATATACATTTAAGCTTGCAGCAGGTAAGAGATGGGGTAAAAACGTCGCGACCACCGAGTAGCTATAGGCGGCAAGTGTGCCGATTGCAACCAAAGAGTTCATATCAGGATGTAAGCGCCAAAGTGCGCTGAAGCCTTTTTGATAAAAATGCCGTCCCGGAACAATTAAAATTATGCTAGTGAGTAGCCATTGCAGCACCCAACTGTTGTATTGTCCGAGTGTTGATAAAATCCAATGATGAAAAGCAGGGATTAAATGTCCACCCATTTCCAAAATAAAGACAGGCAACGCTAAAACCGTTGCAAGGATTAAATCACGTTTTAAATGGTGCTGTTGCTGTTGTTTTCCATCCTGTGGAGCATCTTGAGTTAAATAGGCGTCAAAACCGGATTTTTTAACCTGTTGAATCAAAAGTTCAGGGTCCACCACATGCTCAACAGTAATCGTGGCTTGTTCAGTGCTTAAATTAACTTGCGCATTGCTCACACCCACCACTTTTTTTAAAGCTTTTTCAACCCGCGCCACACAAGAGGCACAGCTCATGCCCACAATATGTAATTGAATCTGCGCTAAACGAACATCAAATCCTGATTTTTGTACGGCTTGAATCAGTTGCTGCTGCGTAATGCTGCTTAAAGCATGGACCTGTGCCTGTTCAGTGGCTAAATTGACATGAGCTTGTAGTACCCCTGCAACTTTTTTTAAGGCTTTTTCAACGCGTGCAACGCAAGAGGCACAAGTCATGCCTTGAATATTTAACTCATAACAATGCACTGCTAAATCAAAGCCTGCTCTTTGCACCGCCTTTTGCAAGGCAAGATAATCAAGCTGTTCAGCCTGCACATCGGCGCGTTCGGTAGCAAGGTTGACATGCGCAGTCACGCCTTCAACTTTATTTAAGGCTTTTTCAACCCGTGCTACACAAGAGGCACAGGTCATGCCTAAAATTTGTAGTTGAACCGATTGCATTGTTCTATCCTTTACCTACCAAGCCTTACACATAGAATAAACCTTCCCATGATAGGAAGGTCAAGAGATTTTAATCCGCTAAAATATACACCGTTGCAAAACCACGCTGTTTTAAGATTTTGGCGGCTTTTGCAGCACGGATTCCGCTTTTACATACACATACCACCCGTTGAGACGTGACCTGTATGGGCAAAGTATCGAGCTTAACGTAAATTGCCCCTGTGATTGGAAATGCTATTTCGGTGGGGTCGCGTAATTCTAAAATGACGTCATCTGCACCAAGTTGAGCACGATCAAGCCACATGTGACTTTCCTCAGGTTCTGGCAGTTGATCAAAGCGCATGCTGCTGATGTGCCACGTGGCTAAATCTAAACCTAACAACTGACCCAAGGCCGATTTTTTGGCCTGTAATAGGACATTCAGCACCATATGTGCTTGCAAACTGGCCAAAGTGGCGACACTGGAAGCCAGTACACCTGCGCTGTGACAAGAAGCAGCTTGATGCGGTAACTCAGGAAACAAAGCACGATAGCTCGGTGCTGTTGTACCACAAAAGCCACCCACATAGCCTTGTTCCGCTAATACCGAAGCACTAATTAACGGAATTTTTCCTGCATGACAGGCATCTGACAATAAATAGGTGGTGGCAAAACGATCTGCGGCATCCACCACGATATCAATATCCACCAAGGCCGCTTGTAAGGTAGTGCTGTCGATGTGCTGAGGTACAGCATCTACATATACTTCGGGGTTGAGTTGCTGTAAGTGTTGTTGCGCTGCAAGGACTTTATACTCGCCAATGTCTGACATGCGAAACAAAATTTGCCGATGTAAATTAGATAATTCCACCCGATCTGCATCATATAGCCTTAAATAGCCGACACCACTGGCTGCCAAAATGGGCAGTAATGACGCTGCTAGCCCACCTGCACCCACCACCAAAACCTTTGCCTGTTGTAAGCGTTGTTGTCCTAGCTCACCCACCTGTGGCATTTGCATTTGGCGGATATAGCGTTGATTTGGCATGTTAAAACTCCGCTAAGCCAAATAGTGGCGTTGAGGCTTGGGCTAAATCGCGTTTTGGCATTAAGCCGGCCTGATAAGCCCCATGACCTGCCTGTACTGCAAGCGCAAATGCTTGTGCCATGGCTACTGGGTCTTGGGCTTGTGCAACTGCGGTATTAAGCAATACGGCATCAAAGCCCATTTCTAACGCCAATGCTGCATGACTAGGTGCACCAATGCCTGCATCAATAATCAGCGGTGTCTGTGGAAAATAATGGCGCATACGTTGTAGCGCTTCTATATGACATAAGCCTTGACCGGAACCAATCGGTGCACCCCATGGCATCAGTACTTCACAACCGGCTTCAAGCAATTTTTCAGCCACAATCAGATCATCAGTGGTATAAGGAAACACCTGAAAACCCTCTTGGCTTAAAATTTTTGCTGCTTCAACCAAGGCAAATGGATTGGGTTGTAAGGTATCGGGATGCCCAATCACTTCAAGTTTAATCCATGGAGTATTAAACACTTCACGTGCCATGTGCGCTGTGGTGACCGCCTCTTTAACACTATAGCAGCCTGCTGTATTGGGTAAAAAACGGCATTTGACCTGCTTTAATAATTCACGAAAGCCTTGTCCACCGGAACCTTCACGGCGCAAACTGACCGTAATTACATCTACATCAGCGCTTTGAATTGCCTGTAGCAGTGTTTCAGGCGATGGATAACCCGCTGTACCTAAAAACAGGCGCGATTGTAGTTGAGTTCCATAAACTTGCATCTTAACCCCCTTGCATTGGTGCAAGGACTTCAATTTTTTGTCCTGCTATTAAAGGCGTACAGTGATATTGGCTACGTGGGATAAAATCACCCTCTATTGCTGTGGCAACCACATTGGCATCTATATGCTGCTCAAGCAGTAAATCAGCAAGATTTAAGCTTTGGGTGTCAATTGCTTGACCATTTAAATAAATATTCATGTTGCGCTCCCTGCAAGTTGTTGAACGAGTTTTTCAGCAAGCCATGGCGCACACAAAAAGCCATGACGGTGCATACCATTGATATAAAAAATTTGATGGTGATAGTTAATTTTTGGAATATTGTCTTGATAAGCAGGACGTAAGCCAATACCTGTTTCAACAATATGCGCTTCAGCAAAAGCTGGATGAATGGCATAGGCTGCATTTAACAATTCCATGCTGCTCCGTACACTAATGGGTTGGCGTGAATCACTTTCAAGCATGGTGGCACCCAACATAAATTGGCCATTTTGGCGTGGCACCAAATAACAGGCAAAACGTGGATGCAAGAAACGGATTGGACGTGAGAGGTGTAATTCAGGTTGTTCTAAAATTAACATCTCGCCACGTACAGCACGCAGTGGTAGCTGATCTTGTGCATAGATCCCGCGGCAATCAATAATCCGACCGCTCGCTTGCCCTTGATGGATGGGTACATCGTGTTGGATTAAATGATGTTTTAACTCAGCTAAAGCCAAGCGTGGATCAAGATGTGCTTCATTTTTAAAAAACAAGCCCTGCGCAAAGTGTGCTAAATCTGCTTCAAGTTGCGCAGGTACTACCCTTTCATGCTGGACGGTACGCGCTGCAAAACGGGAAAGTTCAGCATGATCGCGTTGTGGCGCAAGTACCAACGTGCCACGTTGAATGACTTGCTGGGTATAACGCTTCCACCATTTAATTGCATCAAAGTCATATAAACTTTTAAAATGAGGCGCGGCTTCTGCTTCACAAAAAGGGGCGAGCATGCCGCCGGCAAAATGTGAAGCACTTGGCTGCTCACTGACAATGATTTCAATCGATTCGCCGTGGGCGCGCAATGCGGTGGCAACACAAAGCGCACTGACCCCACTGCCCAAAATTGACCAGTGGCTCATACACTAAACTCAAATAACATGTTGATCTCCAAAAAAGAGACCCATGCGACGTACAGGAATAATGAAGTCAGCACAATGGATATGCGCTGATAAAATCAAGATGGTCTTCCTACGCCAGCATTAACTGGGTCAGGTTCAAAGGGTCGCTAGCTCGAGTGATACTCATCTAGCCTCTCAGTCTCTTTGGAGACTCCCCTGCCTTAAGGTGTGCAGATATTTACCGAGAAATTGAGCAGGATGTCAAGTCTTTCAGCACATCAGCACTGATGAAACGAAGCTTAACTTAACAAAAAGTAATGATTAGTTACCCAAAGTAGCAAAAAACGCTGTTAGCTTAATTTTTATTATAAAATAATGAGATAGATAATAATGACTGCTTTTAAGGCCTATGATATTCGTGGCAAACTCGATACACAAATTACCCCGAAATTTGCCTATACATTAGGGCGTGCCTATGCTGATGTGTTTCAACCTCAGACCATTGCGGTTGGCGCTGATGTACGTTTAAGCAGCAACAGTCTTAAGACAGCCCTCATTCATGGTTTAAATGATGGCGGTGTTGATGTCCTCGATTTAGGCTTAGCAGGCACAGAAGAGGTCTATTTTGCAGCACTTGCCTTAGATGTTGAGGGTGGCATTGAAATTACAGCAAGCCATAATCCCTTGGACTATAACGGTATGAAATTGGTGGGAAAACAAGCCCGCCCCATTGGCAAAGACACCGGTTTAACCCAGCTAGAAGCGTACATGCAAAACGCTGACTTTCTCCTGCCTAGCCGTCAAGGTGAGTGTCAAAAGTATGATATTGTGCCGCAATATATTGCCCACTTGATGGGTTATCTAAAGCCAAAGCTTAAACCGCTTAAAATTGTCACCAATCCCGGTCATGGTGCAGCCGGCCACATTGTTGATGCTTTAGAAGCTGCGTTTATGGCACACAATTTGCCCATTGAACTAATTAAAATTCAACATCATCCTGATGGTCATTTTCCAATGGGTATTCCTAATCCTATGCTGGTTGAAAATCGCATTGCTACCCGTGAAGCTGTGCTTGAACACCATGCGGATTTTGGTGTGGCATGGGACGGTGACTTTGACCGCTGTTTTTTCTTTGATGAGCAAGGTCAATTCATCGAGGGTTATTACATGGTGGGTCTGTTGGCACAAGCTTTTTTACAACAAGCACCTCAACAAAAAATTGTGCATGATTCACGCTTAATTTGGAACACAATTGATATTATCGAGCAACATCAAGGGATTGCTGTAGCTTCCCAATCTGGGCATGCCTATATCAAGCAGGTTATGCGACAAGAAAATGCGATTTATGGCGGCGAGATGAGTGCGCATCATTATTTTCGTGATTTTGGTTACTGCGACAGTGGCATGATTCCTTGGCTATTGATGATGAATCTACTCTCAACGCAGCAGCTGCCGCTATCCGCCTTAACCCAAACTATGCAGCAGCGTTTTCCATGTAGTGGCGAAATCAATTTTACAGTCAAAGATAGCCAAAGTACTATTTTGGCGTTAAAGCAGCACTTTGCAGACCAAGTACTTAAGCTTGATGACACCGACGGCTTAGGCTTTGATTTTGGTGCTTGGCGTTTTAATATTCGCGCCTCAAACACTGAACCCCTGTTGCGTTTGAATATTGAAACACGAACCGAGCAACAACCACAGCCGATCGAAGATTATATTCAAATGCTTACAGATTTAATTAACTTACATGGCTAAGGTGTGTTTAGGCTTAAAACATTTGGATGCTTTGAATTAATCCACGGGTAGAAGCATCTAAATGTGATAAATCAGCATGCGCATGGGTCAATACGGGCAATAAGCTATTGGCAATTTGTTTGCCTTTTTCAACGCCCCATTGATCAAAGGGGTTAATATTCCAAAGTACCGATTGTACAAACACTTTATGCTCATACAGCGCAATCAGCATACCTAAAGAATAAGGCTCTAAAGATTTCATTAGTACAGTGCTACTGGGTTGATTACCGCTATAGTGTTGATACACTGGCAGTTGATCAAGGTCTTCATTTTCTAAGGCATGATTGCCAAAAGCCAATAAACGCGATTGTGCTAGACAATTGGATAAAGCCAAATAATGTTGTTCAATCAAGGAATTGGCATTTTCAAGCTGAAACTGTTGCTGATCATAACGATGAATCGGTGCAATAAAATCACAACTGACTTGATTGGTACCTTGATGCAACAATTGATAAAATGCGTGTTGTGCATTGGGTCCGACTTCCCCCCAAATAATCGGACAAGTATTCATCTCAACAGGCTGATGATTGCGCTGAATGGATTTACCGTTGGATTCCATTTCAAGTTGCTGTAAATACGAGGTGAAATATTTTAAGCGTCCATCATAAGGCAAAACAGCGTGGGTATTGATCTGTAAAAAATTGATATTCCACATGCCAATTAATGCCATTAAAACTGGAATGTTTTGTCGAAAATCGGCCAATTGGAAATGTTGATCGACAGAATATGCACCCGCCAACAACCGCTTAAACTGTGCCACACCAATACTTAAGGCAATCGGAAGACCAATACATGACCATAACGAATAGCGCCCACCGACCCAATCCCAAAGCAAGAATTGTTTGTCTGGGGTAATTCCCCATGCTGTCATTTTGTCGGCACGGGTTGAGATGCCAATAAAATGATGCTTTAAGAACAAACTTTGCTCCCCAAGACTGGCACTTAACCATAGTCGGGCGGTTTGGGCATTAGATAAGGTATCAATAGTGCTAAATGATTTTGAGGAAACAATAAATAAGGTCGTTTCAGGTCGTAGGTGTTGCAAAATATCAGACAACTGACTGCCATCCATGGTCGAAACAAAGTGTAGATTTAGGCCTTTGGCTGTTTGGCATTTAAAATCTGCTAAAGCATGACTGACCATCATTGGGCCAAGGTCTGAGCCACCTACGCCAATATTGACCACATCTTGAATCACTTGTCCTGTAACACCACGATATTGACCGGCATGAATCTGCTCAACCAAAGCAAACATACGTTGCAGTTGTGCGTGTACCTCAGTACTTAAATCTTGATGTCGCTCGCTATATTCAGGTAAACGTAAAGCCCAATGCATGGCAGCACGTTGTTCGGTGTAGTTAATTTTTTGTTGTGAAAAAAGTTGTTCAATCCAAGTCTCAAGTTGTTTGGTTTTGGCAAAGCCAATTAATTCATCCAATACCTCATCATTTAAACGCTGTTTACTAAAATCAAAAATGATTTGCTCATGTTGTACCGATAAACGCTCAAAGCGTTGTTGTTCTTGTAAAAATAAATCATATAAATGGCGCTGACGCATATCTTGGGCAAGCGCGTGTAAACGTTGTTCTTGACTCATTGTCGTCCGACCCCAATATAAGCTAAACCTTGATTTTTGACATATTCAGGATGATACATATTGCGCCCATCAAGTAATAAAGGGTGCTGCATACGATTGACCAGTTGACGATAATCTAAGCTCCAATATTGCCGCCATGGCGTTAACACACACAAAGCATGTGCATCGCTAATGGCGTCATATTGCTGCTCACACAAAATCAAATCTTCGCGCTCGCCATACATGCTGGCAATACTTTGTAAAGCTGCAGGATCGTGTAAGCGAATAACCGCGCCTTGTGCCCACAACGCTGCAAGCATGGGATGAATGGCAGATTGGTGAATGCTTGCGGTATTTTCTTTATACGCAGCACCCCAAATAGCAATGGTTTTGCCGTTTAATTCGCCGTGAAAGTAGGCCCAGAGTTTGCGAAACAACAACTCTTTTTGTTCTTCATTAATTTGCCATACCTGTTCTAATAAACGACTTTTCCCCCCTGCATCTGCCACAGCACGCGTTAGGGTTAAAATGTCATGTGAAAAATTCTCACCACCAAAGCCAATGCCTGGAAATAAGTAATTGCCCCCAATCCGAGGATCGGCTGCCATACTGGCGCGTACATGTTGAATATCAACACCAATTTTTTCAGCCACAGTGGCTAAGTCATTAATAAAACTGATTCTGGCCCCCAACATGCCTGAAACACTCAATTTGCTAAATTCAGCATCCAAAATGGGCATACAAATATATTGTTGCGGCTGTGGAAATAATGCTCGCAATAGCTCTTGCACCTTGCTTAATGTGTGTTTGCAATCACAACCGACCACCAATTGTTCTGCGTCAGTGAAGCTGCTTAATGCCTTACCTTCTCGGATATTATCTGGTAAGTAGACCCATTCATCTTGGTTTAAAATATCCTGTAGCTGAGCTGTGCCATACAGACCAAAGGTCGCTGTGTTAATCATCAATTTAGGATGAATGATATGCCGCTGTTGAAGACGTTGAGCAAGGCGAATAGCCTGTTGTTCTTCATAGGGGCTCAAACAGAACCAATATGTATCAATGTCGGTGTCTAAGGCATCAAAATCACATTGCTTTAAAAAGCCAATTCGTTTTTGTTTAATCAGCATGACTTTTAATAAGTGATCTTCAAAATGATCCTCAAAATTTAGATATTCTGCCAAATGATCACACCAATAGACTTGATGCCCTGATTCAGCCAATAAAGCGCTCATAACACCTGCATACAAGGTCTTTCCAAATACCACGATTTTCATAAGGTTCCTCTAGCGCTTATGCATTTTTGATTAATTCACGCAGTTCATGTCCAAGGGTTGGATGCTGTTTGGCATAATGCAAGGTTGCGCTAAAGTAACCTGCCGGATGACCACAATCAAAACTTTGCCCTTGTAAGTGGTAGGCTTGTATTTGATCAAGTTGCACAATGGCATCTGTCAGTTGGATCTCACCACCTTGTCCAGCGGGTGTGTTGGCTAAAATGGGTAAAATCTGGTGTGGTAATACATAACGCCCCACCACTGCTAAATTAGAAGGTGCTTGATCCAGCCTAGGTTTTTCAATCATGCTGTGAATGAAGGCGCTTTGGCCTGGTGCAAGTGCTTGATCAGTGGCCACAATCCCATATTGATCGACACGTTGTGGATCAACAGGTTCTACCATGATTTGTGCTATTTGATTGGCTGTATAGGCATCAATCATCTGTTTTAAATTTGAACATGGCTCATCAATTAATACATCAGGCAACAACACAGCAAAGCCTTCATTGGGTGCCAAACAGTGCCGCGCTGCGTAAATAGCGTGACCTAAGCCCAAGGCTTTGCCCTGACGTACACTGCTGAGCGTAATGTGTGCTGGAATGACCTGAAGACTCTGTAATAATTCTGGCTTATCTTTATTGAGCAAGTGCTGTTCTAGTTCAGCATGGCAGTCAAAATAGTCCTCAATCGAGGTTTTACTCGAATGTGTGACTAAAATAATATGCTCTATGCCAGCATTAATTGCTTCTTGCACCACATAATCAATTGCAGGTCGATCAATAATACTGATCATTTCTTTAGGAATCGCCTTACTGGCAGGTAGTAGTCGTGTTCCAAACCCTGCAACCGGTAAGATCGCTTTTTTTATCATTTTTGAACATCATGTGATTATTCTTAGAGTGTCCCAACATAATATAAAAGCGCCAAGATCTCGTCTTTACTTACAAAACCTATAACAAAAATTAAAAATTTGTTTAAATTGATTCAGTTTGCGTGTGATTTTTAAGTGAAATTTCATCCACAATTGAAGCTGAAATAGCGATAGAAAACATTTTTATTCAAATCCTCACAATACCTATACAATTTTAAGCGCATTTACCTCTGTAAAAATACTATGAAATTCAGCATCATAGCTACATAAATTTGACTTGGACTCTAATATGCAACACTTGAAAAAAATAAGCTTGGCATGCCTACTTGCAGCAAGCGCCATGACGCCGGCTTTTGCCAATACTCAGGTGCAAGCCGTTGAGCAGGTTGATTTAAATAAGTATTTAGGTCAGTGGCACGAAGTAGTACGTAAGCCTTTAATGTTCCAAAAAGACTGTGCCTACAATGTCACTGCCCATTACAGTTTGAATGCCAAAGGTAATGTTGCTGTAGATAACCGCTGTTACAAAGCAGATGGCAGTATGAAGCAATCTAAAGCCGAAGGCTTTGTTCAAAATGCACCTGCCAATTCAAAGTTAAAGGTCAGTTTCTTACCTAAAGCCATTCGTTGGATTCCGGTGGCACGCGGTGATTATTGGGTGCTTAAAATTGATCAAGATTATCAAACTGTGTTAGTGGGTGAGCCAAACAAGAAATATTTATGGGTATTATCGCGCGACCCACAGCCAAACCAAGCCGTGGTTGATGAATACCTCAACTATGCCAAGTCATTGGGCTATGATTTAAGTGATCTGATTTATACACCTTATAAACAACAGTAAATTTTACATTATAAAAAGAGCAGCTCATGGGCTGCTTTTTTATGGCACTCATTTTGCTTATTGGTATTACGTTTTATATAAAAAGTATGATCAATAGGCAACGTTATGAGCTACGTAACACAATCTCTCAGCCCTCAACAAAAAATATTGTTCGGCCTTGGCTCATTTTTAATTCCAATCTTAATTTGGTGTGCCATAAGCTACATTCCAGCCGTTTGGCATCCGCAGGTACATATCACCGATGCAGGTAGTAGCACATTTTTACAGGTCGACAGTCGGGTTGAACGTCATATCTTTACTGAACAAGCGCAACTTGCAGTTGATCAAGGCCTAACACCACCCCAAGGTCTACTCAGCAATCCAATTTATTTACCCGCCCCGCATGAGGTTGCCACTGCATTGGTCACGGCGTTTACCACACCGCCTACACAAGCAGCTGCACCTTGGTTTCACCAAAGTCTGTGGCACAGTATTCAATTGGTATTTAGTGCGTTCTTTATTTCATCATTGATTGGCATTCCTTTAGGCATTCTATGTGGATTTTCTAAAACTATCTCGCAATTGATTGAACCTTTTGTTGAGTTTTTTCGTTATTTGCCTGCGCCTGCTTTTGGCGCACTGGCAGTGGCAATTTTGGGTATTAATGATGCACCTAAAATCGCCATTATTGTGATTGGTACACTTTTTCAACAAATTCTCATTATTGCCAACACCACAAAAACTGTTGATAAAAGCCTGATTGAAGCAGGTTTTACCTTAGGGACCAGTAAAACAAAGAGTCTATTTAACGTGGTGATTCCTGCTGCATTACCCGACATTTATCGTGATTTAAGAGTGCTATTGGGTTGGGCATGGACCTATTTAATTGTGGCAGAACTCATTGGCAGTACCTCAGGAATTACTTGGTTTATTACCCAACAAGCACGCTACCAAAATTTTGACAATGTCTTTGCCGCAATTTTGATTATTGGCATGATCGGTTTGGTGTGTGATGTGTTACTAATGAAATTAGGCCAACGTTTATTTAAATGGAAAGGAGTAAAAGCATGACAACCTCGGTTTACTTTGAGCAGATTTATCAACGTCCTGTCATTTTAGAAGCTAAAAATTTAAGCCAAGTCTTCCAACAAGGTCAAACTCAGCGCACCATTTTAAATCAAATTAATTTACAAATTCATAAACGTGAATTTATTTGTGTCATTGGTCCATCTGGTTGTGGCAAATCAACCTTGAGTCGTGTAGTGGCAGGTTTAGATGGCTACAGCAGTGGTATGTTATTGGTCGATGGTCAAACGGTGACCGGTCCAAGTCCTGAACGTGGCATGGTGTTCCAAGGCTATACGCTATTTCCTTGGAAAACAGTCAAAGAAAATGTGATGTTTGGTCCCTTAATGAAAGGTGAAAGCCATCCTTTGGCTGAGGCTCAAGCACGTGAGTGGATCAATATTATTGGTTTAGAACAATATGCCAATCAGTACCCGTACCAATTGTCAGGCGGCATGAAACAACGGGTTGCGATTGCGCGTGCCTTGGTCAATCAGCCAAAAATTTTACTCATGGATGAACCTTTTGGCGCACTCGATCCACATACACGCCAAAAAATGCAAAAGCATCTGATGGATTTATGGACCAATATTGATATTACGATTATTTTTGTCACGCATGATATGGATGAGGCGATTTTATTGGCAGATCGTATTGTGGCGCTCAAAGCCAATCCCGGTGAAATTAAAGAAATTATTGAGGTTGGTTTACCCCGTCCGCGTGATGCAGAGGTCATGCAAAGCGAAGCCTTTAAGCAGTTAAGACAACGCGTTGACGCTTTAGTGCATGTGACTGAAGAAACACTTGATCCGGCACTTGCCAATTTACCTAAGATTCCACGAATGACACAAGTAAGTACCAAATGAAAAATGCCTGATTGAATATGAACGCGCCATTTAACTTCATTTCATGGCGCGCAAAAATCATCAAGGCTCATGTTTTACAGACTCAGCACCTCAATGTGTTTAAGCTTGACGAGATGGCTTTCTCATTGAGGGTGTTGTGATGAAAAAACCTCCCGTAGGAGGTCAAGTTAAGCGTGTGGGCAATAACGTTGCCAATCATGTTGAAGCTTCTCCCATTCTTCACCTAAAAGCTGTTCACTGTAATAGATACAATAAGTTGCATCAGGATATTCAATGACATGCTTATAGAGTTCACCAACCAATGACTTATAAATACAATCAGGAAAATTATCGTCTACATCAATTGGATTAAAGTCATAATCAAAATATGCATTTTTCTTGGCTTCAAAGGCTTCAATTACGCTCATAACCATCTATCCAAATTTAAAAACAGCTAATCTACCTTATTTTGAGCACAATTTAAATTTAGCAATTTTAAAAAGTCTAGATTAAAGACGCTCATTGCACAAAGCTAAATATTTTTGAACATCTTTTACCCGATGTTTAATGATGTATAAGTGGTTTGGCTAGATTGATGATAGGTCATCTCCAACTTGATTGAGGAAGTGAAAAGCTATCACTTTAGTCAAGTGTCTTGGTCGTTAAGGTATCACTTTCAATCCGCCCATCCACCAAGTTAATGGTACGGTCACAGGTGGCAGACAACCTTGGATCATGTGTCACCAATAAAACTGCACATTCATGTTGGGCATTGACTTCACGGAATAATTCAAAGACTTCACTGGCGGTTTGACTGTCTAAATTACCTGTGGGCTCATCAGCAAGCAGTAATGCTGGTTGCGTAATTAAGCCACGCGCAATTGCAACGCGCTGTTGTTGACCGCCTGAGAGTTGACTGGCTTTACGCTTGGCGAAGTCTTTTAAGCCGACAGCTTCAAGTAAATAATGCGCGCGCTCAATCGCCTGCTGATTGGGGCGTCCATGCACTAACATTAATGGCATCAGCACATTTTCAAGCACGCTAAAGGCTTGAATCAGATGATGAAACTGAAATACAAAGCCTATGCTTTGCCCACGTAAGCGCGTGCGCTCTTGGTCATGCATTTGACTTGTGGGTTGGCCAAGTAAATAAATCTCGCCACTCGTGGGTTGGTCAAGTAAGCCTAAAATATTAAGTAACGTACTTTTGCCCGAGCCTGAGGGGCCAATTAAAGCCGCGAAGTCATGCCGCTGAATGGTAAAATCAATACCATGTAAAACCTCAATTTCATTAGGTTGCCCAATATTATAGGATTTCTTTAAATGCTCTAAACGTAATACTTCAGGAGAACTATACATGACGGATGGCCTCTACTGGGTCGAGTCGTGCAGCACGGCGTGCAGGAATGGCTGCGGCAATTAAACCACTTAAAGTTGCCAGTAATAAAGCGACAGTAATTAAGCTAGGCGAGATTGGAATATAAAATAAACCCGGCCCAAATTGATTAAACGACCACACTAAAGCGTAACTGGTTAATATCCCCAGCACCGAACCCAATAGGCCAAATACTGCGCCTTGAATTAAGAAAATCACCAAAATTTGATCACGACTGGCACCTGTGGCACGTAAAATACCAATTTCACGTGTACGCTGTACCACACTAATTGACAAAACACTGGCAATTGCAAATGCCACTGAAATTGCCACAAATACAATAATCATATTGGTAGATAAACTTTGCGCTGAGATGGCATTCATTAATTGGGCATTACTGCCAATCCAACTGTCTGCTTTTAAACCCGTGAGACGGTGCATCTGTGCTGCAACTTCTTCTGCCGCAAAAATATCATCAATGCGTAGGTCAATGACGGTGACACCACCGGGTAAGTTGAGCAAAGACTGTGCGCGTTTTAAGTCAACGTAAAGATAACGCGAGTCTAATTCCCGTATGCCAAGCTCAAAAATACCTGCCACATTCATGACCGCGTTTACATCTAAACCATTGTCCAAACGAATTTTACTGCCTACACGCACACCTAGATCTTTGGCCATTTCACTGCCAATTAACACATCATCTGCTTTTAAACGAATTTGACCTTGGATCAGATAATCTTGCAAGGGCACAATACGTTGGTAGCGTGCTAAATCCACCCCCATAATGGCCACTGATTGAATAGCATCGCCACGCTTGACCAAAGCCGGCCCAGAGACCATTGGGGAAACGGCTTGTAGTGTCTGAATGTGATCAAGATTACTCAGCACTTCTTGCCAATTGTTAATTGAGCGTAGACGCTGTGCGCGCTGATCTTCATAGACCATTTGCACAGTATTGGGTGGGGTGATGATCTGATTCACCTGTTGTGGTGCATGCAAACTGATATGGGCTTGTGTACCTAAAGTACGTTCAATCAGGTTGGCTTGTAAGCCTTGAATCAAAGCACTAATGAAGACAATCACCACCACACCAATGGCAACACCACCAATAATCATCAGCGATTGACTGCGTCCCTCACGTAAAAAACCAATTGCAATCAGCCAATTGGTCCACAGGCGTCGAATATTCAATCTTGGCTTACCTGCTCAATGCGCACACGTTGTGCATCTTGCCCCTGATTTGGATCACGTAACACCTGATCACCTGCTTTTAAGCCGCGTAGTACCTCACTTTGGGTACTGCTTTTTAATCCCAATTGCAGTGTTTGACGTTGTAATGTTTGATCACGTACCACCCATACATCTGCTTGTGCACCACGCACATTAAATAATGCATCATTATTAATGACTAAGGCTTGATCACGTTTGGCAGTTTCAATATTAACCGATACCGTCATGTCCTGACGTAAAAATTCAGGCACAGGATCAACTGCAAGCTTTACATCTACCGTACCACGTTGTGGATCAATACGTGGCGCGATAAAATTAACTTGAGCAGGAAAAGCTTGATTTGGATAGGCATCAGCAATCACTTGTGCCGACTGCCCCAAAGCCAAATACGGTAAATTTTGTTCATCTAGCGGGACTAAAATTTGGGTTGGACCATCTACCGCGAGGCTAAATAAACTTTGACCCGGTTGTACCACATCACCGACCTCAACATTGCGGGTCAAAATGGTACCGGCAACTTGTGCACGAACTTCACTTTTCGCCAATTGTGCTTTTAATGCATTCAGACGTTCCATTAAAGTGCGCTCTTCGACTTGACCTGCTGCTAAACTTTGTGCTTTTAGACGTGCTGCCGCCAATTGATTGCGGGCTAAGCGTTCTGCCTCGCGCGCTTGTTCTTTTTCTTCTACCGACAGTACACCAACTTCGGTATTTTGACGACGTTTTGCCTCGCGACTGGCTTGTTCAAGCTGTAATTCAGCACTTTTGAGTTCCACTTGTGCTTGCGGATAGCGCACTTGACGAAGCTCTGTTAAAGCATTTTCAGCTTCTTTAACTTGCGCTTTGACATCATCAGATTGAATCACCAACAAAACATCGCCAGCTTTCACTTGCTGACCTTCGTCAACACGGCGCTCTAATACCACACCTGAAAGTTGGCTGCCAATTTCACTACGTGATACATTTTCAAGACGACCTGAAGCCACGACTGTTTGTACTAAGGCTTGGGTTTGCACATGATAAGTGGCAACAATAGGCCCTTGCACTTTTTGCCAAAACAACCACAACACAACGCACAGTGCAATTGCTGCGAGTAACAGATATTTTTTCTTACGCAACAACATCAAAAGCACTCTCCTGGCTTAAGTGGGTTTATATTGACGACTACAGTAGGCACGAATCACGCCATCACAGCGTAGCGCAACATGCTTGGTTTTACGCCCTGTGACACGTTTACGCCATAATTTAAAACTGCTACTTTTAAGCTCTTGACGCATGAGGCGAATCACTGCTGCTTCATTCAATCCATATTCGCGTAAAATGGCTTCAAATGGAGTGCGGTCTTCCCATGCCATTTCAATGACTCTTGATACATCCGCGGCTGTATGTGACATGTCATCCCCTTATTGCTTGACACAAAGCTCTGCTTAAACTTTATCTTAAGCGACAAAAAGTGAAATATATGTGATTTTTTGTTGCTTAAATCTTGTTTTAATTGAAATTAATTAGACGGACTTGATTATTATGAAAAAACAACATTTACCTCAAAAAATTTGTATCTGCTGTGGTTTGAGTTTTACTTGGCGCAAAAAATGGCAGCGCTGCTGGGACGAGGTGAAGTATTGCTCAGAACGCTGCCGTAGACAACGTGGTTTAAAATCTAAATAAACGATCAATTTTATAATTTTTATCTGTTTTACAACTTGGCGGCTTTTTTTTATTCTAACAACAGAATAGGTAGCCAACCTTCTAGGTTGGTCTACCGACCAAATTTACAGTCATCCTTTAAGCCAAGCAATTCTCCCCTCTTTGCTTGGCTTTTTTTTTAACGCAGTGATTGTAATAATTGTGGATAAATTAAACCATCTACATCAAGCTGGTGAGTATATACGCCTTGGTCTAAATTAAACTGATTCACGTGATAACTTGAGCCATAAATGGAATCAAATTGCTTGGATTTTTCAAATACTGCTTGATTGGCTTGAATGTCTAATAAATGCGTACCTTCAAGCAAATGTTGATATTGTGCCGCATCTACTCCCACACGTTTGGCCATAATATTGAGTGCATCTTGGCGTGTCTTTGGATCTTCAATGTAATGCACGGTACGATCCCAAATTTGGATTATTTTTTTCCAAGCGTCAGGATGACGTGCCAAATGCGTCATATTGACTGTTAAAGTGTCATAGATCAGACCAGGCTTATCTTGAGATGAATAAATAATCTGAGCACCTGCTACGCTGTGTAAAGCTTGATTGGCAACAGGCTGCCATACCGCAATGGCATCCACTTGTGGGCTGGCAAATACTTGCGGTAATTCGTTAGTAACCGCATTAATCAGCTTGACTTGATGCTCTTGTATACCTGCATCTTGCAGCGCAGTATTGAGCAAGTGATGGTCAACGAGACCTTTTTCAACCGCAATCGTTTTACCTTTTAAATCAGCAATACTATGCACACCTGATTTAGCAATAATGACATCATTACCTGCTGAGTAATCAGTGGCCATAATCATCATGCCGCGTGTGCCGCCTGAAGCAACTACTAAATTATCACCATTGGAAATTGAAATCGCGTCGAGCTGATTTGCGGTAAATGCATTCATAGAAGCAGAATAATCAAACCATTTAAACTCAACCTCTAAACCTGCTTCTTTAAACCAACCTTTATCAATCGCCACTTGCCATGCCACCCATCCTGGCCAATCGCTATAGCCAATTTTGATGGGCTGCATGGTTGTTTGTAACTTGGTATGTTGGCTTGGCTGTGGAATAGGTGCCGTTTTGTCACAGCCAATCAACAGCCCCAAACTTGCATATAAGATAAAGCTCGTTATTTTCATCATATCCCTCTGCTTGTATTAAAATAAGGTTGTATGGTTTGAGGGTAAGTTTGTGTTATCAATTGAAGGCTTGGCATATATATGGTTCCTTTAGCTGATCATTTTGTGCCAAGGGTGGCATAACAGCATCCATTAATTCCAAATGCCCTTTAATGACGCCTTTTAGAGCAATCAGACTTTGACTGATGCATTTTAGATCATGACTTTTGCCTTGTAATAACATCACTTGCATGATCTTTTGGTCATTAAGTTGAATATGTTGTGAACTAATAATCTGTTTTAAATATTGTTGTTGTAAATCAATTATTTGATAATGAATATTTTTAGATTGTATACTATACAGTACAGTGAGTGTACCAACCATAACCGCATTGGCCTGATCATTTTTACTTACGAGTTGCTGATGGATCATCTCCACAATGGCTTGGGAGCGATTTTCGTAATGTGGATCGACAATTTTTTCATCGAGCGCAATAAGTGTGCTTTGCGGCAAAGTAATACTAATGCGCGCAAGTTTAGATTTAGGCACCTGAATCATTCACCTTATGTTGAGGCTGTACGATATATAGGCCAGCGCGTGCAGTGCACAAATTCGTGAGAAAGATTTTAATGGGATATAATTTTTTAAGCAGCATGAGCAAATATCCTTTTAGTATGACGAAATTTATAATTTGTATGACTAAAAGGGTTGCATAAAGTGTGCCAGTTTCGGGTTTGAACTGCTTCACTTGCGTGGCGATAGATGAAACTCAATACAGTTGAAGTGAAGTAATTGCGTCAATAAAGTCGTAATTGTCAGATTTTTTTTAAGCTTGTTAGATGTTGTAATTTTGATACACTCGCCTTTTTTAGATTCATTAAAAGGTGTTGTTTTGAGACATCCAAGTTAATAACCTTGTTTGATGCATGTAAAATAAACACTTTTAAATTAAAAATAGCTCGTTTGTAGCCAATCAAAGCGATTCAATTTTATAAGCTCGCCATGGTTTAGAGATCAGACCATGGTAGTGCATTTTCTTCATTGCGCAGCAGTTCAAGTTCAGGTGTTATCCTAAAAAAAGTAACTGGTTAAATCTTACATCGTTTTACTACAGCAAAATTTATCCTGAGCGACTTCCTAAATTGGGCTAACACCCAATTCAAGAAGCAACGCTAGATGTAAGTTCTGTATCTGATAAAATATTACATCTAGATAACACCTCATCAACGTCATGACCATCAATTCCGCTGAAGCTGAAAAAACACCTCAAACTGTGTTTAATGTTTATCAGTGCATTAAGATCTTAGGTTTAAAGGTAAGAAGTTATTTTTAAATGGTTTAACCGCATTATCTTTTAACCATTCATAATAATCTACTTGTGCTTTTGCAACAGGATAAGCCATAAAACCAATCCCTGGACCCGCGTTTACTTCAAATATCGCAATATTTCCCGCCTGATCAATACCTAAATCTAAACCCAACGAATCCAAGCGCCATGCATATTTTTTTTGAAAAGCCAATGGAAAAACTTTAAATAAATAATTCACTTTTTTTAAAATTTCTTCGGCATGTTGTGTGTAAAACTGCTCCAAAAAAAGTTTCTCTCGGGTGGTAATCAGCGCACCTTGCATACCATTGGTAATATCAATATCGGTATTGATATTAATATACGGGAAAAACTTAATCAGTTGCCATTGACCCTTGGTGCCTCGGTTAATTTGCAGTCTAAAAACTGTATTTAAGCCATTATTGGTAAAGCTTTTAAAATATGGGCTTAAGGTATAACTCTTGTTTAGAATCTTAGTGGACAAAAATGTGCTGAGTTCTTCTTGTGTGTAGAAAAACGCTTCATCTAAGAATTTAACATGATATTGGTCGGCAGTTTTTTCAACCGTATAAATTCCTTTGCCTTGGTTACTTGAGTTTGGTTTTAAAATAATTTTATTATATTTTTCAATTGAATTCAGAATATCTATTTCTACATTACATTCTTGGACTTCAATCAAAAACTCTTGAAGCTCTGCAATTGTACTTAATTTTGCTTCAACTTGTTTTTTGGTGCCAATACGATTAGATGTAAATGGAATGATTTCAGCGAGTTTAAGATAAACTTCTTTATCTTCAGCTTTGACAGCTAAACGATTTTGAATCACATCAGGAAAAGAAAATGTTTTTTCAATAATTTTACCGTGCTCAATGGTTTTACCTAAAATCGTCTGAGATGTAAAACAGACATCTTTGGCAGTAAATACATAAGCTTGATGATTGCGATTTTGAGCAACTTGAATAAAGATTTCTTCAACATCTGTCAAAACTTTATTTGGTTTGAGTACACCAAATATTGCCATTTCTTTTCTCCGATATCAATAAGTTAAAGTGTTAAGGGGCTTAGATCCATTTCTAAAAGCAAATGCTTTTTCTTCTCGAATTCTTCTAAAAATACCTCGATATTGGTAATATCTAGATCTTGTATGTCACTAAAATCATATTTCCACCATTGAGTTTGTAAGATTTTTTCTATGGTGGTTTGATCAAAACGATATTTAATAATTTTTGCTGGATTGCCACCGACAATAGCAAATGGAGGCACATCCTTGGTGACCACAGCATCAGCTGCAATCACAGCTCCAATCCCAATATGCAAATTTGCTTTTAGGGTTGCTCTAGAACCAATCCATACATCATGATCGATTACCAATTGATTACCATGAATATTCGGTAATCTTCTTGGATGCTGTGACTTATTTTTTTCATCTAGATATTTTTGGTAAATAATAAAATTTCGATCATACGTAGTGGCTGAGGTCGTGAGCCATTCATGCGGATGTCGCAATCCCATGACTTTAATATCTGTGGCTATAGAACAATATCGCCCTACTTTTGTACTCATAGGAAAGGTAGACCAACTATAAGAAAAGGCGCCCATTTCCCATAGATTACGACCCACTAAAAAAGCACAATACGGCTCGATACGAATGCCGTCTTGATAATGAATGGGGTCATCAGTTTTAAAGCGATCTTTTCCAGTTCTGGTAAAGTAAATCGAATGATTGACAAAGTGATCTTTAAGTTCAGAAAAGTTTTTTATCATATGACTTACTCATGAAAATAAATACGATAAGAGACTGTGTTCTTGTCGTTTATATACAATGATAAATTGCTGTATGTGTGCTTTAAATTTTTGTGTTTTCTATCGGTTAACATAAGCATTTTTCATGTCTTCAATCCTTTGAAAAAGTCTATGAATTATATACAAGGCATGCTTAATAAATAAAGAAAATATTTGAAAGTTTTACTCAATGATTTTTCATGTTTTATACAAAAGAATATATAAATATTTAATTGAATTATCCCCTATATCTATCTAAATTTTTTACGCTATTTTTTGTTGTGCATAAAAGGATTATATCGGCAATCTTGGCTTAACAGCATTTAAGTTCTTTGGAAAATATGTCAACAAATCCTATAATTTAGCTTAAATTAAACTACATGATTTTCAATATGAAAAACACCAATTGGCTTGGCAGTACAAATTCAGGCCTTAGAATCGCTCTTTTGAGAGCAATCAAATAAAAATAATATCAGTAGCAGATTGCAAAATTTTGTGATGAGGATGCAAAGCCTTCATTTTATATATGATCGAAATGAGAGCAACCAGCTTGGTTATAAAATCGTTTGTTGGACAAGAGTTAGATTATATGATTCATAAACAAATGTTTATGCACCTTGATGCTCTTGTCCCCAAACTGCCATTTGTACCATGAGTTTTTCAAGTTTACGCCCTGAATCGGTAAGATCATACATTGCAGTGATACGACCAGACTCAGGATCAATCATTTCAGTTTTATGCACCACATTATTTAATTCTAACTCTTTAAGCTCTTTAGAAATCATGCGTGGGGTAATGCCTTGCAGTAAGTGTTCAATTTCATTAAAACGGCGCGGCTGTTTAATCATGGTGGCGACAATTGCCAATTGCCAATTGCCAATTGCCAATTTCCATTTGCCATTAATCACATTCATGGCATTTTTTAGAGCAACGATAAACTTGATATTGCACTGATCATCTTCACTCAAAGTTGCAGTATTTTGCGCCATAAAGTCACTCATATTTTTGTCCTAGCTTGCGTTGACTGTAGTGATTGATCCCAATATTGACACTATACAAGAGTATAGTGAACATCTGCTGTGCCTGCGGTATAAATTTAGACAAGCAAACAAGATACATAGGACAGCCACATGATTTTAGTTACAGGTGCCACAGGAAATCTAGGACAACACGTTGTCAAACAATTACAACAGCATTTAGCTTTGAATGAATTTGCCGTTCTAGCACGCAGCGAACAAAAAGCTGCAGCATATGTTAAACAAGGGATTCAAGTTGTCTATGCTGATTTTAATCAACCTGAAACCCTACAGGCGGCATTTCAAAATATTGATAAATTGTTGCTCATTTCTACCATGGAACACAATCGCTTTGAACAGCATAAAAATGTGATTAATGCTGCAAAAAGTGTAGGTGTAAAACACATTCTATATACAGGGTTGTCGATTCAAAATATTGAAACATCTGCGGTAAAAGATTTAATGATCAGCCATTTTTAAACCGAAAATTATTTAAAAAACAGCGGACTGAGCTATACCCTATTGCGTAACACTATGTATGCCGAGGCTATTCCACAAATTATTGGTGAACGTGCAATCACGACTGGATTGGC
This sequence comes from uncultured Acinetobacter sp., assembly GCF_947624825.1. Classification (GTDB taxonomy): domain Bacteria; phylum Pseudomonadota; class Gammaproteobacteria; order Pseudomonadales; family Moraxellaceae; genus Acinetobacter. The sequence continues at coordinate 28,356 of NZ_CANQLZ010000003.1, read as the reverse complement.
GCTTCAAGCAGGCCAAGACAAAGTGTCTTATGCCACGCATGCAGAACTTGGTGAAGCAGCTGCAAACGCATTAATGCAAGATGGGCATGAAAATAAAACCTATGAGCTTGTCGGTAGTCGTGCTTATCGCTATCAAGATATTACAATGCTGTTATCTCAAATGTCCAAGCAAGATGTGAACTATACCCAACTTGATGCAACTGCATACCGAGCCTTACTGCAAGAGATTGGATTAGCTGAATTTTTGATTTATTTAACACATGGCACGGTTGCTGACATTCAACGGCATCAATATGAAGTTAAAAGTCACGATTTAGAAATGTTGTTGGGTCGTGCAACGGCGCCACTCGAAGATTATTTAAAAACGCTGTATACCAAATCTATTTAACATTATAAGAAGATAACAATGAAACTACTTGGAGCATTAAACTGGCGTTATGCAACCAAACAAATGACCGGTGAAAAATTAGATCAAGCCGATGTTGATCAGATTTTAGAAGCAGCGCGCCTTGCTCCAACTTCGGCAGGTTTACAACCATTTCATATTATTTCAATCAGCAATCAAGCTTTAAAACAACAGATCGCACCAATTGCACTACATCAGCCTCAGATTACTCAGTCCTCGCATCTATTGGTGTTTGCAGCATGGGATACAATTACAAATGAGCAGATTGATCAACGCTACAACACCATGAATGCAGAGCGTAATTTACCACTCGATACCACGATGGATGTGGTGCAAAATCTAAAAGATTTATTTGCAGGTTTTACAACTGAACAGCAACATCATCACACCGCAAAGCAAGCACATATTGGTTTTGCCATGGCAATTGCTGCTGCAGCAGAATTAGGGATTGATACCACCCCAATGGAGGGCTTTGATAAAGATGGGCTTGACGATTTTTTAGGCTTGAAAGAAAAAGGACTGAAATCTGTGGTGCTGCTTGCACTAGGCCGACGCAATGCCGAGCAAGATTGGTTAATCGGGCTTAAAAAATTCCGTATCCCTCGTGAAGAGTTTGTGAGGGATTTGAACTGAATCGATCATTCATAAAGTAAAAAGACCGCTATAGCGGTCTTTTTATTGAACGAGTTTAATTCGATTGGTCTAAGTGCTCATGCAAAATCCGTCTTAATTCCAAAATCGTTTCGGATTTGGCATGGATTGAATGCCCACCTTGAAATACCTGTTCTGATTGTTCTTGCTGTAAATGTGAGCTTGTATACGGCACAATCCCATCAGACATAGCACTCGGCAGATTGGTTTTTTTACACTGCCCATGATTGAATGATAAGGCAGATTGGCTTTTGGCATTACTTGATGGGTCAGTTGCATAAAACGTGAATTAGGGCTTAAATCATCTGGTCCATTTTGGATTAAACCTTGTGTGCTGGTGCTGCCCGTTAATTCAATATTCACTTGATCAAAAAAAGAGGTGGGCAGTTTGACCAATTTCTTGGCCCACTCCACATACCAACGATCCGTTAAATCACTGCCTCGATGTGGTGCTGCAACAAAAATAGCGCGGCTAAAAGGTAAATCATTTTTAAAGTCAAAGCGTTGCTTAATAATAGGGTTTTGCTGCAAACGGATATATTGTTCATAATTCATCAATGGAATCGCCTGCTTAGAAATATCTATATCACTCACCAATAAACGGCTAATAATTCCACCCATACTATGTCCAATTAAAACAGCATCTTGATTGGAAGCAGAACCCTGTTCAGTTTGTGCAAAGGCTTGCTTTAATACAGCCTGAATCTGAAAACGACTTTCAAAAATTGGCATATTGGTTGAATAAGACACCATCCATACTTGATAATTGGCTCGAAGTGTAGGATCACCTAAAATATTATTGGTCAAGTTCATCCATGTTTCAGGACTACTTGCTAAACCATGCACCAAAACCACAATTTTTTTATTCGCTTGATAAGGCTCTAACATATAAAGGTGTGGCATACGCAATGTTCCTGCTCGATCAAGTAAACTTAGATAACCAAATTTACCCAGCTGATTTTGTGCCAACCAGTAAGCAAACGGGGCTGTGTAGTTTGCTGTTAGGGTATAGCTCTGCCCGTTAATTTGACCAGTTTTATATTGATATGGATGATAAAGATCAATCTTAAGGGGAGTCTTTGAGCTTAAGATTTGCTCAGCAGTTGCATCTTGTAGTATAGGTTGAACCGTAGCCGTCACAGACAAATATTTTGGCTCATGAATACGTGGATTGTCTTGGGTGGCATAATGAGTAAGTGGATCTAAAATAAAATCATTGGCAATAGGTGCTTGATCTTTTTTCACCACAATAAATTCTGCACCTAAACCATCTTGACGATTTACCTTGTCAAAACCAGAAAAATTCAACACATAACTCGATTGCAAATCTTGAATGGTCAAGTCTTTTAAAGCCGGATAAAAAGAGGTATTAATATGATAATCTTGCGCACCTACACGAAATGTTGCGGGCACTTGAGCACTTGGATGGGCTTGATACTTGAATGTGATTAATTTGGACAATGAATAATTATAAAAGGTTCTCACTTGCATCTGACGCAGATCAAAAGTGTGCTGTTTGGGATCTAAGCCAGATTTAAATAAATACAAATAGCTATACTTCAAACTCAAATCATAAGCTTGGGCAATTTGCTCACGATCTTTACCAAGCAAGCGTTTTTTTTCAAGCTGCTGTGCATGGGCTAAATATAATTCACTTAATGTACTATAGCGTTCATGAGGTGCAATCACTTGACGCGCCAAAACATGGGCACTACACGTGGCAATATCACTTAAACACGTACTTGGGGTATAGGATAAAAGCTTGAGTAAACTGATGCTATCTGCACTTAAATATTGACTATTAATAATGTCTTGCGTACGTGCTTGTATGGTTTGATCAATCTTACGTTCTTGGATACTCACCATCTGACAACCACTTAATAGCATAAACACCAGCCCCAAAGCGACGCATAAGCGTTGCTGTCTTTTGCTTAATAATGCTTTGATCATTGCTGCTTTGCTCTTACCCTGAAGGCTGTATTTTAACTTTTATTACCGTACTTGACGCGCCGAATTGAGTCTATTGAGGTGAGATTGTGTAAGCACACATCCTTTGTTACTTTTTTTTAGATCAAATTTGAGGCGTACACTTACAAACAGAGCTTTTATGTTTTGTTGGTCATATAGGTTAAGGTGTTGCTAGATTCACCTTAAATCATTTGCGTTCATATTTTTCAATATCATGATTCAAATCGCTATTCATGTTTATACACATGCTTTATGGCTGATTTTTTAAAAATGCTTAAAATAAAAGTGCTAATACTCAGTTTCGATGTAAACACTATATTGGCTACAATACGCTTTGAACGAAGAGCTAAATATAAAAAAGAGTAAATCATGCATACTTATTTTAAAATAGATCCTTTGTGAGGCAGGCAATACTTGTTTGGTATGGCATTTAAAACACTTGATGACGTAATAACCTCTATGACAATTGAGTCCACACTGATCCAAGAGATGTTTCTAGACCTTGATCAAGTATGGTGCTTTAAAGAGCATCATCATAAGACATGAATACGACTCAAATACTAATTGAATTGAAAATTTATGTGATTTATTGGATACCCATATACTTAATATGGTTTTAACTTGAAAAGATTGTGACATATAGCATGGCTATGAAAAAGACCGCCAAAGCGGTCTTTTTTTATTGTGTTTTAGGCCACTGGCGCCAAGGTAAACAATATCTGACCTGTTTTCACGGTTTGCCCTTTTTCAATGGTAATCGCTTCAACTTTCATACGTTCAGGCGCAAGAATGGGAATCTCAATTTTCATTGCTTCAATGACTGCCAAAGTTGTACCTTCTTCCACAATATCCCCTGACTGACATTCAATTTTCCAAATTGAACCCGGCATATGCGATTCTACTGCACAACCACCTTCAGGTACTTCAATCCCTTCCCCATCATCTAAAGCATCTAAGCTTTCAGACACATATTCTGCAAGTCCTGCCTCATGCCAGCGACGACGTTCTGCATCAAAGTTGGCTTGTTGCACAGATTTAAATGCAGAAATCGATGCTTGGTTTTCAGTTAAGAAGTGGTTGTACTCTTTTAAGTTCAACACGCCTTCTTCAATACGCAGTTTTAAGCGACCTGCTTTAAAATCCTCACGCATGTGCATGAGTTCAGTTTCAGAGACTTCATAAAACTTAATTTGGTCAAAGAAGCGCAATAACCACGGTTTGCCTTGCTCAAAGTCAGCATTTTTGCGGTAACGTGACCACATTTGCGTAGTACGACCCACAAACTGATAACCGCACGGACCTTCCATACCATAGACACACATATATGCACCACCAATACCCACGGCATTCTCAGGTGTCCATGTACGTGCAGGGTTATATTTGGTGGTGACTAAACGCTGACGTGGATCAAGTGGGGTTGCGACAGGCGCACCGAGATAAACATCGCCCAAACCCATAACCAAATAACGTGCGTCATACACCACGTCTTTCACGGCTTGCTTATCTTTTAAGCCATTAATACGACGGATAAATTCAATATTATCAGGACACCATGGTGCGTCGCTTCGCACAGTTTGCATATAACGTTCGGTTGCCAATTGGGTTTGTGAATCTTCCCAAGCGAGTGGCAAATACACAGTACGAGATGGCACTTGCATTTGCGTCACATCAGGCAGTTCAGCTTCAGCGACTTGCAATAAGCGCAGTAAATCCAATTGATCGAGCTTGATCGAATCAAAATGAATTTGTAGAGAACGAATACCCGGTGTTAGGTCGATAATGCCCTGAATATTTTGCTTTTGAACCCATTGCATCAGTGCATGAATACGGAAACGTAAGTTTAGATCAAGCACCAACTCTCCATATTCCACCAACATGTAGTTGTTGCCAGCAGGACGGTACACCACATCAGGCGCACCATTTTCACCTTTTAATACATGCAACACGGCATTTTTTAAGGTTGCAAGTTCAGGATAGAACGACTCATCAAATGCCACAGTTTGTGTATCTGATGCTTCTAGTTGCGCATGATATTTTTCATTGAGCACTTTGGCTTGGGTGTAGCTCACAGGCACAAATTTAACTTTGTCACCGGCTTTCAATTGACCCAACTTCCACAGTTCAGAGTGAATCACCACTGCAGGACAGACAAAGCCACCCAAACTTGGACCATCTGGACCAAGAATAATCGGCATATCACCGGTGAAGTCAATCGCACCAATGGCATAGGCATTGTCGTGAATATTGGATGGATGCAGACCTGCTTCACCGCCGTCGATACGTGCCCATTCAGGTTTTGGCCCGATTAAACGAATACCAGTACGGCTTGAGTTAAAGTGAATCTCAAAGCTATTGGCAAAGAAAGTATCAATATCATTTTTGGTAAAGAAATCAGGCGCACCATGTGGGCCGTACATCACCGCAATTTCCCATTCATGGCTAAATGACGGTACTTGTTCAGGTGCAAGCGTTTTCACTTCATCGGAGCTAAATGCAGTAATTGGAAGCATATCGCCAATCAATAAGTTGCGCCCTGCATGACCACCAAACTGACCTAAGGTAAAGGTCGCTTGTGAGCCGAGATATTCAGGCACATTCAAACCGCTTTTAATACCAATATAGGTACGGCAACCTGTCGCGATTTTGCCACATTTTAGCACCTGACCTTTACGCACATTCACGGTCTGCCACATCGGTACAGTTTCACCATCCAAAGTCGATAGCATATCGCCACCGGCAAGCACGATTTGGCTGTCACAATGGAATTTTAATGTTGGACCTTGTAGCGTACATTCGAGCCCTGCAGTGTTATAGGCATTGCCAAGTAACTGGTTTGCGACATTTAAAGACAATGGATCAATCGCACCTGATGGTGGCACACCGACATCCCAGTAGCCCAAACGACCTGTGACGTCTTGCACAGCAGTTTGAATACCGGCTTGTAAAACTTCAACCTTTTGGGTTTTCCACTCAAAAGTATTTAGGAAACGTGTGGTTTGTGTCCCTGCTTTAAACACTTCACCATCCACGATGTTTTGTAGATATTCAAGATTGGTTTCAATCCCTGCAACTGAGGTTTTCGCCAAAGTATCCGTCATGGCTTGAATGGCAGAAGCACGATCGTTTGCTGTCACAATAATTTTAGCAATCATCGGGTCATAGAATGACGATACATTTGAGCCTGTTTCTACCCATGTTTCAGTACGGGCATTGGCATCAAACTCAACATGTGTCAGTAAGCCTGCACTCGGTTGGAAGTTTTTAATTGGATCTTCAGCGTATAAACGCACTTGAATCGAATGACCTTTGGATTCGAGTTTTTCAATTGGTGCAGTCCAATCACCGCTAGCCAATGTCACCATCCATTCCACCAAATCCACACCAAAGACTTGCTCGGTCACGCCATGTTCGACTTGTAGACGGGTGTTCACTTCCAAGAAATAGAATTCTTGTGTGTCGGTATCCATCACGAATTCAACCGTACCGGCAGAACGGTAATTCACCGACTGCATCAGTTGAATGGCAACATTTTGGATATAAGCACGTTGCGTATCATTGATATGCGGTGCTGGGGTTTCCTCAATCACTTTTTGGTTACGACGTTGTACCGAACAATCACGCTCACCCAGTGCAATCACTTGACCTTGGCCATCACCAAAAACTTGCACTTCGATGTGACGGGCATTTTCCACGAATTTCTCGAGGTACAAACCTGCATCTTTAAAGTTGGCTTGCGCTAAATAAGACACCGTTGTGTATGCATCTTTCAGCTCTGTTTCGTTCCAAACCAAACGCATTCCAATACCACCACCACCGGCCGTACTTTTCAGCATCACAGGATAGCCAATACGATTGGCCTCAAACAGTGCTTCAACTTCATCGGCTAAGAGCTGACTACCCGGAAGTAACGGTACATTGGCTTGAATCGCAAGTTCACGTGCCGTGTGCTTTAAGCCAAACTCTCGCATTTGTGTTGAATTTGGCCCAATAAAAGCAATACCCTGTGATTCACACAAGTCGCAGAATTCAGCATTTTCAGACAAGAAGCCATAACCCGGATGGATCGCTTGCGCACCGGTTTGTTTGGCCACTTCTAAAATTTTATCGACATTTAAATAGCTTTGACTGGCTGGTGCTTCACCGATATACACCGCTTCATCGGCCAAAGTCACATGGAGTGAATCACGATCGGCTTCTGAATACACCGCAACCGATTGGATACCTAATTTTTTTAATGTACGAATAACACGACACGCAATTGCACCACGGTTGGCGATTAATACTTTATTGAACATGTTATGCGTCCTCGCCTTCACGGATGATCAATTGAATTTTAGTTGGGTTATAGGCATTACATGGGTTATTCAGCTGTGGGCAGTTGGAGATCAACACAATCAAATCCATCTCGGCTTTAATTTCCACATATTTACCTGGTGCAGAAATACCATCATCAAACTTTAAATGTCCTTCACTTGTAACTGGCACATTCATAAAGAAGTTAATGTTTGGACCAATGTGACGCACGTTTAGACCGTGCTTTTTCGCAATTGGATGTTGTGACAGTGCAATCATGAAATTGTTACGACAACTGTGCATTGGAAATTTGTCATGTGAATAACGAACGGTGTTGCTCTCACATGAACATGCACCACCTAAAGTGTCATGATGACCACAATTGTCATCATGAATGGTGGCAATTTTATTGCCAAAATTGGTGTATAAAGCTGTGCCTTTTTCTAAATAAATCTGCTGATTGATTGCCAATGTATCAGTTGCGCTATAACGCTCTTCAGGGTTATGTGCCGAGATAAAGAGCGTATCAACCGCTTGGTTGCCCTCTAAGTCTACAATACGGAAATACTGCCCTTTTTTGACTTCGCACATCCATGCTTCACCAGCAGGACAGACTTCGCTTAAAACCGATTTTTCTAATTTAACAAGTGCTGTCATGATCATTCCCCCCAATTAAGCGCTTAATGCGTAGTAGCGATTATTGTTTTGGAATGCACGCTGATTTTGCGGGCATGAATCACGACATACATCGTAATCAAATAAAGGTAATGCTTTAAACAGTGAAAGCTGAACTTCGGCAGGTGCATATTCCGTGCTGTTATCTAAGGCATGTGGTGCAGATGATAAAAACACCAAGCAATCCATTTCAAAGCGTAATTCAATCACTTGATCGGTATTGTCAGAGACCACATAGCTCAAGTTGCCATTGTCATTTGGTTGGACTTTAGAAAAGAGATTTAAAGTGCTGCTTAAATCCGTTGCAGATAAGCCAAATTTGGTCATCTCAAGCAGTAAAGAGTCTTTGCCACTTCTGTACATGTCATTACGCGCATCTTGGAAGGTTTGCGTGCCAAATTGTTTTTCGATTTGTTGTACGGTGCTTGGTGCGCAGAATGCATCATTCCAACCGTGGTCATCTTTGACAATGGAAACCATCGCTCGACCAAGATCAGATGCAAGGATATGCCCTGTACTTAAAAATGCCGTATGTTGCCCTTTTAAGCTGTCTGGCATGTTGTAGCGTTCGAATTTATCTTCACTGTTTACACAGTACAGCGCCACATTGGCATTTTGACCTAAGGACTTGAGTTGTAGTACTGCGCCACGCTGAATACGTGCTGACCAGTGATGTCCACCCGGTAAATGTTCAGTCCAGAGGACGTGATCTTCGTGATAGTTTATTGTGCTCATGCATCTGCCCCAATTTGTTAACGGTTTACCTCCCGGGCTTTTATCCCTCCGTGTAGCTTGAGCTTTAAACTTAAGCCGTGAACTCTCGGTCTCGGACCTTTATGATATTTCACATAAATCGGAACCCTAGATCACTTTATGATGGTATGAGTAGATGCAAAGGCTGTGCCAATTTGGTATTACTTTTTTTTGTTTTTATCACACTAAAAAACCACAAATTCAAAAATATTTTGTTCAATTTTGGCGCAGCATGCGCCAAAAAAGACACATGTAAGCGTCAATAGTCCGCATGTTAGCGCTTTGTAATTTAAGCAGCGCAGTTGCCTTAAGTACTGTTATAACAAGATTTCTATTTTTTAATAATAAGACCTGTCTTTATGATGCAAAGCCCCTGTCAGGCTGTCTCAAATTTTTTAGATACTCTGTCAAAACAGGTGCACTACGTGCTCTATTTAGATATCGATGGCACTTTAGCTGAATTTCAGCTTGATCCTAAAGATAGCTTTATTCCGTCACACACCTTAGAGCTTTTAAATGGCTTAATTACCTTAGACATTCCAGTAATTTTGCTCACGGGTCGCTGTTTAACAGAAGCGCAAAAACTTGCGCAAGGGTTGAAATTAGATATTGCCGCAAGCCATGGTCTAGATATTTATTTAAATCAAAAAAGAGAGGCTCCAAATTTAGACCTTGCTGTTATTCAAGATTTACAACAGCGTGTTACTCAAGCCTGTAAAGGAATGGCATTGCGTCTAGAATATAAAGATTACGCTATTGCCCTACATTACCGTGAATATCCGCAATCAGCGCATTGTGTAGAACAAATTGCACAGAAACTTGTGCACGGTTTTCCTGATTTTTATTTAAAAAAAGGACAATATGTCTGGGAAATTGCCCCTAAAGCGGCCAACAAAGGACATGCGATACAACGTATACAACATGCTTTAGCACTTCAACACGCTCATCCTATCTTTATTGGCGATGATGTAACCGATGAAGATGGCTTTGCAATGGTCAACTCACTTGGTGGAAGCAGCATTAAAGTGGGACAAGGTGAAACGCAAGCCTCCTATCGTGTACACAACATCCAACAATGCACAGATTTTTTAGCGCAATTTACAGCAAAAATAATTCAAATAAAAATGGAAAAATAACAATGGGTCAGTTAATTGTAGTATCTAATCGGGTCACACAACCTCAAGTTGGACAAGCGGTGGGTGGGCTGGCTGTGGCTTTAAACGATGCCCTAAAAGATCACGGCGGAACATGGTTAGGGTGGAACGGTGCACAAGTATCTGATACGCACCCATTGGAATTTCAAGAGCAACAGCATGATCAAGTGACCTATGTCACCACGCCATTGAATCACAATGAATATCAAAACTTCTATTCAGGTTTTGCCAATAATACTCTATGGCCAATGCTACATAGTCGCTTGGATTTGATGGTTGAAGACCCAACACAATTTCAAACCTATCAACAAGTGAATCAACGCTTTGCCCAAAAGATTGCCGAAATCGCCCAAGAAGACGATATCATTTGGGTGCATGACTATCATTTTTTAAGTTTGGCCGAGCAGTGCCGACAATTGGGCTTAAAAAATCGCATTGGATTTTTCTTACATATTCCCTTTAGTGATACAGACCATTGGCAGCAATTGCATGTGGCGAATACGCTGCTCACAGATTTATTGGCTTATGATGTTATTGGTCTACAAACGCAAGCGGACCAAGACGAGTGTATTGAGGTGTACCAATCTTTGCTCAATACTGCCATTAAACACAACACGATTTTTTATCAACAGCGCCGCGTTTTAGTACAAGCTTATCCAATTGGGATTGATCCTTATGCAATTCAACAGGCAGCTCAAGGCGATAACTTGTTGCTACAAGACTACTTTGACCCTATACCCAAGCACAATGTGCCGTGGATTATCTCAGCCGAACGTGTGGATTACTCTAAAGGCATTTTAGAACGTTTAGATGCCATTGAATCTTGGATCAAAGAACAACAAGCTTCCGATTGTTTTGCCGTAATACAGGTGGCTTGTCCTTGCCGGATGGAGGTCGAGACCTACAAACACCTCTATAACAGCGTAAATCAGCGCATTGCCTCGATCAATCAAGATTTATCTAGCTTAGAGGGTCAACCCATTTATGTCACCAATCAAATGATTCCTCATCATCAACTGATGCAACTTTACAAAAAAAGTGCCGTGTGTTGGGTCAATTCATTGAAAGATGGCATGAATTTGGTTGCCAAAGAGTATATTGCAGCACAAGATCCCAATAATCCTGGGGTGTTGATTTTATCTTGCCATACTGGCGCTGCAGAACATATGCAGCAGGCTTTAATAGTTAATCCGCATGACATTAAAAGCTTAAAAGATGCCTTAAGTAAAGCACTTGATATGCCTTTATCTGAACGCATGATCCGTTACCATGCCCTGATCAAAGACCTTGAGCTGAATGATATTTACGCTTGGCGCGCCTCGTTTCTTAAAGATTTAAGACACGCCAATACAAGACATTTGCATGAGGTTTAAACAGCAATTTGCTCGTGTTTTAACGTGAAATAATTGACCACAGCAATTAAACTTAGACCGATAGCAATCACCGCAAATACGGCAGTTAAGCCAAAGACTTCACTGCCTAGCCCTACCAAAGCTGGACCTAACAGTGAGCCGGTGTATGCAAAGGTCGATACATAAGATAATGCTGCAGCTTTGGGCATTTGATTTTGTCGCCCTACACGCGAAAACATAATCGGAACGATGTTGGCACATCCTAATCCTAACAAACTATAGCCCAATAACACCATCAGCCAATGTGGTGCTAAGATCACCACGCTTAAGCCTAAACCTGCCATTAAGGCACCTAAAAACACAGTTTTAGCCTCTCCAAAATAGTGCTGAATCCGACGCCCAGCAAAGCGCCCCATGGTCATGGTAATGGCAAAACATGTATACGCCAGACCTGCATAAGCTGCGTCTACCCCAAATTCTTGAGTTAAGTAGATCCCGCTCCAATCCATAGCCGAACCTTCGGATAGAAATGCAATAAAACACATGATGCCAATCAGGACAATAAAAGGGCTTGGTAAACCACGTTTGGTTTTTGGACCCAACTTCTCAGATTCTGTGGGTGCAGATTGTAAACATTTGGGCACAGCCAGCAAAGTCACCAGTAAAATACAGGCTGCAATGATTAAAGCACCAAGTAATGGGCTTAATCCCAGTGCCAATAAAACAGTCATGCTCATCACGCCCAATAAACCACCTAAGCTACACATGCCATGGAAACTCGACATCATGTTTTTGGCATACTGTTTTTCAACCATGACGGCTTGTAAGTTAATTGCAACGCCTAAACTTCCTGCAGCTGCACCAAAGGCAAATAGACTTATACCTAAAGCCCACGTGGTGGGTAGCATGGCCAATAAAGGCAAAACCACAATAAATACTGCCAATGTCACGGCAATAATTAAACGTCCACCCATTTTTTGGATCAACATCCCTGTCAGTGGCATTGCCAACATCGAGCCAATACCGGCACATAACAATAAACCACCAAAATCTGCATGATTCAAAGACAAACGTTGCTGGGCAAACGGAATGAGGGGTGCCCATGCCGCAGTGGAAAAGCCCAAGCTAAAGAAACATAATAAGGTAGCTAAACGTTGCGCCGATAGCGGGGGTGCTTGGACGCGCGCAACATGCGCTACGGTTTTTGATTGCAACATCGAAATACCTAAGCAAATAAAGTGAAGCGTCCAATTGCACAATATCCATAGAAAAACCCCTGTATATTGAGATTAAAAAAGAATCTCTACAGGGGTGATTTGGCGAAATTATACACATTTTGGATAAAAATTCAGCGTTTTTTGGTATTAAAGCTTAAAATTCCAAATTTATTATTATTTTGCTTATAAAAACAATATTTTAATATTTAGAGTTTAATTCTATGAGTTGCTCGCTTTTTGCAATAACTGTTGTTTGGTATGTAGATTCCTTAAAAAATGTGCGAAGCCTTCGTCTACACGTCCGTCTAAGCGGCTACTGGTGGTGACCCGAACTTGATTACTCCAAAGTACCTCAAAGTTTTGGGCCAGCATGCGTTGCACTAAATCTACATCTTCATGACAACTTAAACCCAAAAAACCACCGACTTTTAAATATGCCTCACGGCTAAAACTTAAATTGGCGCCGTGTATATGCCGATGCCCCATACGATCTTGATAGTGAACTTGATATAAAGCTTGAGTCTGTTTTGATAAGTCTTGCCAATCTGAAATACACACCACGCCACAAATCAAATCGGCTGGTTGATGCTTTAATTGTGAGACCAACCAATTGGGGCTCACTGTACTGTCGGCATCGGTACAGGCAATCCATGTAGCACCTTGCTCTAGCAAATAACGTACCCCCAAATCACGCACTTGCCCCACACAACGTAATTCACAACATAAATAGTCAATGTTCAATGCTTGCACATGTGTCAAGGTTTGATCTGTGCAACTGTCCAATACCACCACAACACGGACTTGCACATGATCTGCAACGATATCAATGGCGTGTTGTAATGCCAATAAACAAGATTTGATTGATTGTTCTTCATTACATGCAGGAATTACGACACCAATCATACTAAACCTTCTTGTTGTGCCAGATTAATACTGGCATTTGACCAAACATCAATCAAAAAATCAGGGTCTTTTACAGTTAAATAATGGTCTAAGTTGAGCTGTTGTAAGTGTTGATGCACCAAATTACCATCTAACTCAAAGCCTTCAATTGAATGACGCCAATGACAACACAATAAAGTCCCACCTGGTATTAAATGTTTATTCAGCCACGTCATCACCTCATCAAGTGCAACAGTATCCAAATAATATAAAATCTCACTCACAATGATTAAATCAAAGGATTGATGAGGGAGCTGTGTGGGTACCCAAGCCTGTTGCACTTCCACGTGTGAATAAGCCGCCAAACGCTGCCGTGCTAGATCTACAGCTTTAAAATGCCCATCTAAACACAGTAATTGATCACAGCGCGCTGCAAGTGCCTCACTAAACACTCCATTACTGCACCCAATTTCTAAGGCTTGTTGATAATGTGGTTTTAACAACACACTTAAACAGATATGACGTTTGCGCTGTTCATACCAACGTTGCTCATAACCCCACGGATCATCTTTGTTGGCATAGATCTCATCAAAATAGAGTTGGGTGTTTAGCATATATAGACTTCCCCAGCTTTACACAAACGCTCAATGGCATGCGTTGATAAAATAGGTGGATTGAGGGTAGTTGGGTCAACTTCAATTTGGGTTTTAAAACAATTGATCGCGTCACGTTTTTTTTGTTGCTCAGTTAAACTCAGCTCTAAGCGTTGTGCACGCGACCACGGAATACGGGCATCATGAGGCACAGCCCAATGCCATGCCCAAATTAAAACTTGATAACACAGCAAGCCATGATCACGAGCAAATTTTTCGGCAATCTTACCTGTGCCTTCATGATCTGGATGACCATCTTGCGCAAAGGTAGCTACCAAAATATCCTGATCATGAATAATATGTTCTAGCGCTAAATACAGGGAATTTTGTTGTTGATATACCTGTCCATCGGGTAGATTTAATGCTATACGTTCAACGTGTTCTGCCACACCTAATACATGTAAGGCTGCTTGGGTTTCTTGTGGTCTTAGGTCATTTAAATCATTGGAGGTATACTGAGTTGAATCGGGATGACTTGCAGCTCCATTGGTTACTGCAATGATTAAAATAGGATTGCCTTGAGCCACCAATTGCTGCACCAAACCACCACAGCCCAAAATCTCATCATCTGGGTGTGGTGCTAAAATACATACACGGCGACCTTCGGGGAAAGCTGTTTTTATATTAAATACAGGCAGTTGTTGTAAGCCTTGCCAATCTTGCCAAGTTTGCGCATCTGTACCATCGCCTATAATGACGCGGTCATCCACAATGTCATGTTTTATAGCATCCATGTTTCTGCCTCCTCATTAATTGCCAATGTCCCAATCTGCTCTAAATCAAATGCACCATGCGTTTGGCGAATAAATACTGTTAAATCTGCAATAAGTTGGGCAAAGTGCCCATCTTGACAAAAAGGTGCTGCCCCTAAAGCTAAGCCTACTCGTTCCATAACTAAACGCGCTGTGTGTTCGGTACATTGACGCAGGATACGGATTTGATATTCATGACTGTGTTTCGGTGATTGATCAATACGCCGTGCGATTTCCTGAAAATATTGGCGATTGACATGCAGTGCTGTACTGATTTCACCTAAATACATGGCTTTAAAAGCATGCGGTTTATAGCGTAAATGATCTGCTAATTTTTGGGCTAAATGTGTACATGCTCCATACCAACAGGCAGCAACTCCTGCTGCACCGTGCCAAAATCCAGGTCGGCTTAAATAAGCATTGGGCGCAGCAACCTTTTCAACAGCAACATCATTAAAGAAAATATTGGCTGTTTGTGTCTGTTGCATCCCAACAGCCTGCCAAACGCTATGGTTGATCTGTATATTTGCATCACGTAAATCAACTAAAATTAGTTGCGTTTGTTGAGCTTCATCTCGATAAGTCATTAAAGCTTTTTCAACGATTCCGGCTCCAGAACACCAAGGTTTAACACCATGACATAAATCATTTGTCACATTTAAAGCTTGAGGTCCACCCTCTGCTGCCCAAACTGCGTAGATTGCATCATTTTGTGCTGCATGACCCAACTCACGTAGAATACTTAATGCATCTAAATGTGATTCAAACCATTTGACCAAGCTTAAATCTAAGGCTGCAAGCTGAGATAAAATTTGCCAACGTCTTAAGGTTGCCCCTTCACCAGAATGAGGGACATCAGCACTGGCTTGTACAAGCTTTTGTAGTTGAGTGACATACGCGCTACTGCTGCTGAATAGGTGTTTAGATTGCTTTAAATTTTCAATACATTCATCAATCAACATAGCTTCTCTTTATTGTTGTACATTTTTTTAATAGTGAATAATCACAGCATACCTGCAAATGAAGTTACAATGTGTTAACTTTTTAAAGCTCAATGCTTCAAGTCACTTAAAAATTCTGCGTCCTGATCAGCCTTGAATGTATCCATTATTAAAATGAGCCTTGCGTTAATTGGCGTCTTAACCATGACCAACTGGCATAATCTTACATACGATAGCTTTGTAAATCTGTTTTATAATTTGTTGCTCGAAGTTACCAGGGTACATCTTTAAGCTCTTTAAATTGCGATACTGTAATCCGCTGACCAAATTGTATATATAAACGCTGTGGCTTAGGCAAAGCAGATCCCCATAGATCTGTTGCCAGGGGAACCGTCACGTAGGTAGGATTTTAATCTTTGTACTGCAAATAACCTTTTGGTCAATCTGTGCTATTTAAGATGATTTGCATCTAAATGGATAGGGTAACTTTAAACAGATCATCGCTTGATTCCGCTGAATGATGTCATCCAAGCCATTCGATTTATTCTTTCAACTTCTAAAGCCAGTTGTGTAAAAGAAATTTTAATGCCAGCAATGCAAGATAAAAATATGTAACATCATGAAAAACATATATTTGTACACAATACTATAAAATCTTAGGATAAGTTTATGATAAATATTGGTATTTTATTATTTGATGAAGTTGAGGTGCTGGATTTTGCAGGTCCGTATGAAGTCTTTGGGATCAGCTTAGATGACAATAATAATAGAATTTTTAACGTATTGACCATTGCACAAAAACATGAAATTTCAGCCAGAAATGGTCTTGTGGTTAAATGTGATTATCTTTTAGAAGATTGTCCGCAGCTGGATATATTGGTGATTCCCGGCGGCTATGGTGCTGAAACAGTAGAGCTTTATAACACCACACTTTTAAATTGGATTAGGCAACAACACTACACTACCCAAATGACTTTTTCTATCTGCACCGGTGCTTTTATATTGGCAGAAGCAGGTTTATTAGACGGGTTAAGTGCTACCACACACTGGATGGATCTTGAGCGCTTAGAAACACAATATCCCCAAATTAATGTGATTAAGAATGTTAAATTTGTTGATCAAGATAAAATCTTAACTGCTGCATGAATCTCTTCTGGTATTCATGCATCTTTATACGTTGTGGCTAAAGTGACCACTCGAGAGATTGCGTTAAACACCGCTAAACGCATGGAATTTGAGATAAATTTTTAGATCATTAGCCAAACCCATTCAAGTATATCGTCATCTTCTATTTGGGTGAGTCTGGCTTTAATATTGCAGTGCATTCACAATTTTAAGGTTTAGATATTCAGAGAAAATTTGATTTATTTTTAAGCATGGTATGTGTATGGATCAGACTGTTAATTATAGCGGTAGCTGCTTATGTGGGAATATTAATTTCTTTATTCATCAAGACATTAAAACTATATATTACTGTCACTGTAGCTTATGTCGTAAGCAAAGTGGTACTGCATCCAATGCAGCAACTTTAGTCAACCAGAGCTTTTTTGAATGGACAGCAGGCGTAGAGTATATTGAGGCTTTTAAAAAAGCCTCAGGCTTTAGTGCTTGTTTTTGTAAGCTGTGTGGTTCTCCTGTACCCAATCAAGTCAGCAATAGCACATGGATGTGGATTCCTCTTGGCTTACTAAATGAACTACCGAATATTCAAACCAGACTCAGTTTTTGTCTTCATTCAAAAATCAATTGGGCACCAGCAATAACGGTAGACCATGCCTATAGTGAATTACCTAATCGTTCTGAATTAGATAGATATTTTACTTAAGATCACAGTGCAACTTTTAAGCTTAACCTTGGAGTCTTGTGTTGTGACAATGGGTCAATTTCACTGAGTACATACAGCGTTTTTTCTTTTTTGCATTCAAGCAGTTTATTATGCGGATAAAATGAGATTTGTCCTGAATGCTTTGGCTGAGCGTAGAAAAACTCAATTGTTTGATGGTCTGAATGAGGTTTATGCCATACTTCATAGCCATCAAATTGACTCATCTTCAAGTAATTTTTGCTCAGTGCTGTGCAGATATAATTCATTTGTTTGATCTGCAAATTTTCCTCAATCGTACAACCTGTACATAAAAATATGAGAACTAAAATAGTGATTAACGGATTCATCATGATTGAAGGGTCTTGAAGTTATTTTTATTCATGTTAAATTTTTGCTATAAATAAATACAGACACAATATTATTTAAAAAAAGAGTACAGATGTGGCTTTTCATTATCAAAATTTAGCGGATCGATTAACTGAGAGTATTGTGTCAGGAGATCTTCCACCCCATCATAAGCTGAGCTCTTTACGCTCTTTTGCAGGTCATCATGCTGTCAGTATAACAACAGCCAAAGCATGCTATGAATTATTAGAAGTAAGAGGTCTTATTGTGGCCAAGCCCAAAAGTGGCTACTTTGTTAAAAATATTCATAGCGTGCTAGAGCCACCGACTCATCCATATTTTAGTTCATGCGCACAAGCGATTAGTAATTTAGAACTGCAAAATGAAATACAAGAAGCTTCTATTCATCCATCAGGCGTACATTTAGGAGCAATCCAACTTTCACCCAAACTTATCCCAACTGATACTTTGAGAAGATCAATCCAACGCGCGCTAAAACATAGTGCACCACAAGACTTTCTGTATAGTGATAAACAAGGTCATCTTAAACTACGTCAAGCATTATCAAGTCATTGCGCTGAAGATGGTATTTATATCAATGAAAACTCAATTTTTATCACGCACGGCTGTTTGTCAGCCATTTCTATTGTGATTCAGCTCCTAACACAAGTTGGGGACAATATTATTGTGCCAACGCCAAATTATAATGGGCAACAATTATTGCTTGCTAACTTAGGACGCAATATTTTAGAAATCCCTGCATCTCATAACGGTATAGATTTACAGCGCCTAGAACACGTTATGGCAACATCAAAGGCAAAAGTATGCTTACTCACCATCAATTATCATAATCCTCTGGGATTTTGCTTAAGCAACAGCGATAAAGAAAAAATTGCTCAACTGGCCGCTCAATATGAATGTTTTATCATTGAAGATGATATCTATTCAGAATGTGGTCACACCACTTTAAGGCCCCTACCTATTCAATATTGGGATACACAAGGGCGTGTGTTTTTATGTAGTTCCATTTCCAAGTCATTATCACCCGCTTATCGGATAGGATGGTTATGTTTGCCTGCACAACAAGAACATCTTAAAGACCGTTTATTGTCTTTATCAAGTCTCGTCAATACGCCATTACAGCTTGGATTAGCAGATTTTATACATTGTCGCGCCTATCGACAGCATTTAAATAAATTAAGATTTACGCTGGCTCAACAAGTTGATGAATACAGAAATTTTATGATTGAGATTTTTAAAGAGATCAACATAAAAATCACCCAACCTCAAGGTGGCTACTGCCTATGGATGCAACTGCCTACCAAGATTAAGGGGCTTGATATCTACAAATTTGCACAACAGCAAGGTATCAATATTGTACCTGGTGAAGTATTTAGTTCAGATGAAAAATACTCTAATTTCATTAGGTTAAATGCTGGCTATCCTTTAAATCCAAGGATTAGAAGTGCACTTGTTAGCTTAAGAGATTGGCTACAAGTACAATGCTCAAATCATCAATTTTAATAGGTGTTTAAAAAAATCCTATCACGACTGCATCTGCTGATTTAAAGCAAAACCTAAACGTATATGCAATTAAAAATGGGCACAAGATCAATCTTATGCCCATGGACTGCTTCAATCAGTCATCTCAATTATTCAATAGTTAAAGGCATACATTGATCCAAATAATCTGCCCACCATTGCATCATTTCTTGGCGCTGATTTAAATACTCAGCATGGTTATAACTGCCACGGGTTTGGTCTTTATCTGTATGTGACAATTGCGCTTCAATCCAACTCGATTGGAACAGACCCGAATCATTTAAAATCGTACTTAAAGTAGAACGTAAACCATGTGAAGATAGCTGTTCGCTACTATAGCCCATACGACGAATCAGCGTATTTAAGGTATTAAAATGCAGGGCTTGACCTGCATGACGTGGGCTTGCAAACACATATTTTTCACCTGTTGACCAATCCATTGCTGAACGTATCACTTCAATGGCTTGATCAGACAAAGGTACCAAATAATCAGGCACCTGCATCCCAAGCACAACACGGCGTCTAAATTGTTTAACATGCATGGCAGGAATACGCCATAATTTATTTTCTAAATCAAAATGTTGTGGTTCTGCAGATAAAAGTTCAGCACCACGTACACCTGTATATAATTTTAGCCACAATGCCTTTTTCACAATCGGATGTGCTTGGCTTTGCTTAAGACGACTTAAAAAATCAGGTAAATTTTCAGTTTGTAAGTAAGGATAGTGCTGTTTAACACGTTGCTTAATAATCACCTTTTGTAAACCAATTGCAAGATTGTAATCGGTGTATCCCATAGCGACTGCATAATCATAGATTTGATTAAGATAACTACACGCTTTTTTAACAGGCTCTTTAACGCCACGACTTTCAATATGGCGAATCACTTGAACCAAATCAAAACGTTTTAAGCTTTCAAATTCTTTATCGCCAAGTAAAGGCAAAATATCTTGCGTTAAGGCCTTACGCGCCAATTCAAGCACACCTGAACGTGGTCGGTCTTTTAGCGCATTCTTTTCTTTAAAATCCAACCACTCAAGCGCAATTTTTTCAAAACTTAGAATACTGCTACTTTCTTCGGTTTGATTAAAGACGTCATCCTTTTTATCATCACGTACAAGACGTGCTTGCTTTAATGACATCTCAGGATAAATCCCTAATTTTACACGCGGGCGCTTGGTACTGTTGGGCATAGAGTAGCGGTAACTCCATGACTTGGTACCATTGGGTTCGATCTTTAGGCTCAGACCATCATCATCCGCCATAAAGTATGTTTTATCACGAGGTTTGGCTTGGCGAATACGTTGTTCTGTTAAACTCATAGCAATTTTAATGTAAGGTACACATGTGCAATCTAAAGCACTTTTGTAAAAATAACAAGCACTAAGTATGATGCGTGTAAGACGCATCACATTAATAAAACAAGTTATTGTTATTTATATAATTATTAAAGAAAATAGATTTAATATTAACCATATAATTAACCCTTTTTTAAGATTCAAATTTTATGAGAATGTTTCATATTGCCAAAAAATAGACAATTAAAAGGATGATCACGTTGAAGCGAACACATTTAGATAACTTCTTATGTACTATGAAAATTTTTTTATTCAAGGAATGAGAAGCAAAAATACCTATAAGGGTTGAATCAAATAGCGTGAATCTAGAAATAAAGTCATTTTATTATTTTCGATTTACTGACTAAATAATATCTATCTCACCATTGATTACCATTTGAGTCCTCAACTTTTTCGTCTAACATTTATAGACAGCCAACTTATGGGTTAAATGTTGGTTCAATGGGTCATTAAAACCTACTTTGAGGAAGATGTATATTGGGTTTAGCATGGTCACTACTAAACGGTCAAGCTACTGTGATCTTTGATTGCCATAATGTAAATAATTCTAAGCATCTTATCGATCACTGCCGCCATACTGCAATATATGTTATGTTACTTAATTTAATGCATGACCTTTGTAGCGAACCAACTGAATCCCAGTATAGCTATAATTTTCGTAACCAGATTTAAGTAGTTAGCCAACTTTATAGCATAATTGACAGCTAGACACACGCAGCTTGTGACAAGGTCATATTTACCCTAAAGGGAGTCTTCACATGAAATATCATAAAAAGTGTTTAATTAGCACTTAAGGCTAAAATCTCTAGGGTAATTTTTTTTACCTCATTGCGGCTTTGCATAATATGTCCAGTTAACGCTTGAATACTTGCTTTTAGGTCTTTTGCCAAAATTAAACGGAGTATATTTTGGTGTTGTGCATAAGTGGCTTCAATACGATGGATTTTAGAGAAATCTAAGCGACGAATCATACGAATTTTTTCATTTAACTCATGATGAAGTTTGGTCATTTCTTGATTGCCTGCTAACATGACCAACTGACTATGAAATGCTTCATCTTGCTGTGCAAGTAGCTTAAGATCACCTATATAATTCTCAGGCTCAACACACCATATTGTAGTAAGTTCAGAAAGCAATTGATTTAATTGAGGTTGTGGTATTTTACAAAGTTGCTCAATGGCATGACATTCAAATAAAATTCTAAGATCATAACGTTCTTCATAACTCTTAAAATGTAAAGGACGAACTTGCCAACCGCGTCTAAACTGCACATCCACATAACCTTCTTGTTGTAAACGGTATAAGGCTTGGCGTATGGGTGTTCGGCTTACAGAATAGATTTGGGCAATTTCAGATTCAGTAAAATATTGTCCTGGCATCAATTGAAAATCAAAAATATCGTTTTTAATTTTTTCAAACACCAGCTCAGACAAATTGTCTGAGCTGCGTGCTGATGCCTTCGGTGAATGTAGAAGGCTCATGGTTTACTCCATATAAACCAATGGTTCACCGCTTTGCACTGTTTGACCAGCACGGCAAATAATGGCTTTGACAATGCCATCTTCATCAGCATAGACAGGTAATTCCATTTTCATCGCTTCAATAATGGCAATGGTCTCGCCTTTTTTAACACGTTGCCCCGACTCTACCAAAATTTTCCAAATATTACCGGTCATAGACGCATTTAAAGCTGCATATTGACTATAGTCGGTATGATCTTGTACGACCTCTATTTCAGTAGGAGCATCAAATTGATCTTTCCAACGTGCCACTTCTGTTGTAAATGCACGCTGTTGCTGTGCTTTAAACGTTGCAATGCTGTCTTGTTCTTGAATTAAGAAAGCTTGATATTGTGCAAAATCAAACTCAGTCTCTTCAATCTTAATTTCAGCTAATCCATGAGCAAAGTCGGCACGAAATTGATCCAATTCAGCTTCACTGACTTCATAATATTTAATTTGATCAAAGAATCTTAAAAACCATTGTTGATCACCAAATTGCTTGTTCTTCTTAAATTTATTCCAAATAGGTAGCGTACGGCCAATCAATTGATAGCCACCTGGGGAATCCATACCATAAATGCACATGTACATGCCACCAATACCCACGGTCCCTTCTGCGGTAAAAGTACGTGCAGGGTTGTATTTGGAGCTCAATAGACGATGGCGAGGATCAAGTGGTACGGCACAAGGTGCAGTTAAATACACATCGCCCAAACCTAAAATGAGATAGTTGGCATCAAAAATAATATCTTTGACCTGTTGGCGATTGTCTAGGCCATTGATACGTTGGATAAAGTCGACATTATTAGGTAACCATGGCGCTTCGGCACAGACACTTTCTTGATAACGTGTGACTGCAGCTAAAGTTGCTGAATCTTCAAATGCCATAGGCAGATGAATAATACGAGATGGGATTTTAAGATCACTTAAATCCCCCAGTTGTTGTTCAAGACCAAGTAAAAACTCAATTAACTGCCTTTGAGGGAGGCATAAGCCATCATATTTAATTTGCAATGAGCGCACACCAGGCGATAACTCTAAAATACCTGCTGGTTTGGCTTCACCAATCAGTTGCATTAAACGATGCACACGTAAACGTAGAGCTAAATCTAGTACATTTTCACCATACTCTAATAAGATATAGCTATCGCCTGCTTGACGGTATACTGCTTTTGGTGCTTGATCTGTAGCAGCTTTGACTGCAAGAATACTTTGTGCTTCAACAACAGCTTGATCTTGGCTATTAATGCTTTGAGGAGCCTGAGAAAAATCCTCAATACGTTGCTTTTGCGCGATTTCTAAAGCATTGGCTTGCTCAATCGACATTGGATAAAAACGCAGGGTATCGTCAGCTTTGAGTTGTCCAATTTTCCACAACTCTGCTTTTGCAATGGTTACAGGACAGACAAACCCACCAAGACTTGGACCATCTTTGGCTAAAATCACTGGAAAATCACCAGTAAAGTTAATCGCACCAATGGCATACTCACAATCATGTACATTAGAGGGATGTAGACCTGCTTCTCCGCCATTTTCACGTGCCCAGCTTGGCGTAGGTCCGCTTAAACGAATCCCCAGACGATTAGAGTTAAAATGGACTTTCCAGGTTGATGCGAAAAAATATTCGATGTATTCAGCTTTAAAGAAGTCTGGTGCCCCGTGTGGCCCATATAACACCCCAATGTCCCAGGTTTTGCCATATGTTGGAATTAAATCCTGTGCAAGTGCTTGAGGCTCAGCAATCGCCAAGGGTAAGCCGTCGCTTGGCAGCTCAGGATTCACCATCTTGATCATGTCACCGGCACGCAAAACGCGTCCGGCATGCCCACCAAAATTACCCAAAGCAAAAGTAGAGCGGCTCCCTAAATATTCGGGAACATTTAAACCATCTCGCACCGCCAAATAGGTACGACAGCCTGATTCAACTTGACCAACTTTTAAGGTTTGCCCAGCCTTCACCTCAATCGGTTGCCAAAAGTCTACAGCCGTGCCATCAAGGCTGACACAACATGGTGCTCCGGTTAAAGCAATAATGCTTTGGGCATGAAATTTAAGCGTAGGTCCTTCTAAGGTAAATTCAAAACCGGCTGCAGTTTGTGCGTTGCCCACAATTTTATTCGCCAGTTGAAATGCATAGTCGTCCATAGGACCTGACGGTGGTACACCAATATCCCAATATCCTACACGGCCTGGATAATCTTGGATTGAGCTTTGTGTACCGGCTTGAATGACCTCGATGACGTTCGGAATATAGTTGAAATTATCCAACATGCGTGTCCAAATCTGCATATTTTCAAAGCGTGAATCTGATACTACACTTAATGCATAATCTAAATTGGTACTAATACCATTGAGGCGAGTTTCGGCCAGTGCTGTTTTTAATGTGCTCAGTGCTGCTTCACGATTCTGTGCATGCACAATAATTTTAGCAATCATTGGATCGAAGTATTGAGAAATCTCAGTGCCTGTACTAACCCATGTATCAACGCGTACATTTTTAGGGAAATACACATCGGTTAAAATCCCGGGGCTGGGTTGAAAATTTTTGACTGGATCTTCAGCGTAAATTCGTACTTCAATTGCCACACCTTTGGGTTGAATATTAGCCAAAAATGCCCAATCAAGTGTCTCTCCTGCCGCAACTTTTAACATACATTCAATCAGGTCTAAGCCCGTCACCATTTCTGTGACAGGATGCTCAACCTGTAATCGAGTATTCACCTCTAAGAAATAAAACTCATCTCGTGCTGCATCATAAATAAATTCAACGGTGCCTGCACTACGGTATTTGACCAATTGCCCCAGTTGCACGGCAGCTTGATGTAATTTTTGTCGGGTTGCTTCAGGTAAATGTGGTGCTGGCGTCTCCTCTACAACTTTTTGGTTACGACGCTGTAATGAACAATCGCGTTCACCCAGTGCGACCACTTGTCCTTGACCGTCACCGAAAATCTGTACCTCGACATGACGCGCTTGATCAATAAAGCGCTCTAAAAAAACCCCTGAATCTTTAAAAAATTGTTCTCCCATACGCTTTACGCTTTCATAAGCAAGATGCAATGCCTGTGCATCATCACAACGTGTTAAGCCAATCCCGCCACCGCCTGCAGTACTTTTGAGCATAATAGGATAACCAATCTGATCAGCAGCCACTAATGCCTCTTCTAAACTTTGCAGTAAGCCTGTTCCCGGTGTCATTGGCACCTCAGCTGCAGCTGCAAGTTCACGTGCGCGATGTTTTAAACCAAATTCTAAGATTTGTTGCGCTGTAGGTCCCATAAAGGCAATCTGGTTATCTTCACAAGCACGGGCAAAATCTGCACTTTCCGACAAGAAGCCATAGCCTGGGAAAATCGCTTGTGCACCCGTGTGTTTAGCAGCTGCAATCAGCTTTTCAATACTTAAATAAGTATCGCTGGGTTTAATCCCCTCTAATGACACCGCAAGATCGGCATCTAAGACATGTTGTGCATAGCGGTCTGTATCTGAATAGACAGCAACAGATGTAATGCCCATTTTTTTCAAAGTACGGATCGCACGTACAGCAATTTCGCCTCGGTTTGCAATTAAAACAGTAGTGAACATTGTCATCCTCTTATTTTTGTCAATTTTTATAGGTTTAAATTTTGAGACTTTTTAAGCCAGTGCCGCGTTGTTTTTAGTGTGATTGAGTTGTTGGATATAGGCACGCCATCCACCCAATGCACTAATATCTGTCGCACCATTGAGTCCATAGGGCTCACAGATAAAACCTTTAACCCAACGTCCATCACTGAGCTCTACATTGCCCATACCCAATGGTGTTGGAATTTCTGCCACAAATTCACCAAAACGTGCCTTTGGAATATCCCAAAGTTCTACAACAATTTTCTGTCCTTGATGTTTATCTACACGTGCTAGACCTGGTTTCGGTGGTACCGTACCTGGTAAGGCATATAAAGCATAATCTGCCGAAGTGTGTGTGGTTTCTACATGCACAGCATGACGCGTCGTCAGTTGGAAATTAAGGGGCATTCCGGTTAAATGTGCTCCGACCACAGCAACTCGAAAATGATGTGCCGAGACCGTTTGGCTGTGCTCCTGCTGGGGTAATTTTTTATTGAATGCACCTAGGGGTAAGTTGGTATGCTGTTGCCATGTTTTTGCAAAATCAAGTAATGCTGTGTCATGCCACGCCGGCGCAATTAACGTAATACCAAAAGGTAAGCCATCGCGACGAAAACCCGCTGGTACTGCTAAAGCACTCAAATCTGCCAAATTGGT
The DNA here is from genome assembly GCF_947624825.1 of uncultured Acinetobacter sp. Taxonomy (GTDB): domain Bacteria; phylum Pseudomonadota; class Gammaproteobacteria; order Pseudomonadales; family Moraxellaceae; genus Acinetobacter. The sequence goes on along the minus strand of NZ_CANQLZ010000003.1, from coordinate 1,824 downwards.
AAAATTTGTATAGGTACCAAAATGGCTATTGTTTTCAATCGGCGCCGTGACCATATCTTCAATACGGTGAATTGTGGGTGAGGTTGGAACAATTAACGCATCAAAGTCAGCAAGTTGCATTTGAATAAAACGCGCCAAATCTTGTTTAAGATATTCTGCTTGATAAGCATCCACTGCAGAATACTGATGACCTTTTTGGATGATTTCTAATACAGTTGGATCAAAATCTTGGTGGTTGGTTTTTAATAAATCAGTAACTGCCGCTGTACGTTCAGCCACCCATGAGCCTTGGTATAATTGTGCTGCCAAAATAGAGAATGCGGAAAAATCAATTGGGGTGAATGTCGCACCTAAGGCTTTGAGTTGTTGTAATGCATTTTCATAAGCAGTCTTTGATTGTTCATCGGCAAAAAATTCTAACTGGGCCGGAATAGCAAAGTTTAAGCTTTGACTGAATTTTGCAGGAGCTGTTTGTGGGTTTACACGTGAATAACTGTCCTGTGTATCGTAGCCTTCCATAATATTGCCGACAATTTCTGCATCTATAGCAGTCAAAGCAAAGATGGAAATACAGTCAATACTTTTACATGCCGGCATTAATCCTGTATTGGAAAAACGTCCTTTGCTTGGCTTAAGTCCAACAATATTATTAAATCCTGCTGGTACACGTCCCGAACCTGCTGTATCGGTACCTAAAGCAATCGGCACTAAGCCACGCGCCACTACGCTGGCCGACCCCGAACTTGAACCACCGCTGACATAGTCTGGGTTGAAGGTATTAGTGACTGTACCAAATGGAGAACGTGTGCCAACCAGGCCTGTCGCAAACTGATCGAGATTGGTCTTGCCCACAATAATGGCACCCGCTTGTTTAAGACGTGAGATCACAAAAGCATCTTGATCTTTAACTTGTGTAAGTACTTTACATGCAGCCGTGGTTGCAAAACCTGCAACATCAATATTGTCTTTAATCGCAACAGGAATACCATAAAGTGGCAGTTGCTTTGCATGCTCTTTTTCATTTAAGGCATTGATTTGTGCACTGAGCACTTCACGGGATGCAATTGAAATCCAAGCTGGATCGTTTTGATCAAATTGGCTGACATATTGATATAAGTCATCCAGTTGAATGTCTTGGTGTTGGTAAGCATGATGCCATTCTGAAATTGTCCAACCCATCATTTTATTATTGCCCATTGTTGCATCCTATCTTGTATACAAGTTTGGATACCATTATGCAGAACTTATGCCAACTTTGTATAATCTATATATTTCAGCTAGATAGCTTTATTTTATTGAACGTGAAAAATTAAATGAGCAGCAATATGATTGATTTTAGATCTGATGTTTTTATTTTGGTGCACAAATACAGATTCTCACAACATAAATTTTGAGCTCATTTTTTATTGAGATGAAAAAAAGATATGATGCGTTGTATTTAAGCTTTAGATCGCCACCGAAGACGATAAAATTAATATTACACAAACACAACAATATGGCGTGAAAAAGGAATATGCAGTTGATTTAAAACTCGATAAGATCAGCTTATCTTAGTTAGTATAGTGTTATATGTCCCCCCGAATACGTCAGTTTTTTAAACGCTTTTTTCCTCAAAATACAACACACGTATTACAGCTTAAACAAGTGTTACGTAGTGAAAGCGAAACTTTGTTATTTCAAAAACATAAAAATAGCCAATGTCCGCAAATAAAGCGTGCAATTTATGCCACATTACGCGAGCGTGGTTATATAGCTAAATACCAAATAAATCATTACAGTAATCTTTAAATAATTTATCAATATCTTTAACTCTAAACTTATTTC